>NZ_JAZDXA010000002.1:0-219080 GCF_040170545.1 Sphingobium sp. MK2 | reverse complement strand
CAAACTCGACCCTAGCAAAATCAAGTACTTACGATCTCGTGTTCACTGCGCGTTCCGCCAGCGCTGTCCAACTTGGGTCAAGGAAACCGGGCGCGAGCAGAAGGCCCATCCCGCCATCTTCGTGCGCTATGCCGACAGCCTGGTGGCCGATGGCCAACCGATGGTGAAGCCGACCGTGACCGAGCGCTTCGATTATGAAGGCGAACTGGCTATCATCATTGGCAAGCCGTGCCACAAGGTCGTCGCTGTCGATGCTATGGCCTACGTCGCAGGCTATAGCGCATTCAACGACGGCTCGGCACGCGACTGGCAACGCCACAATATCCAGTTCACACCGGGCAAGACGTTTCCCGGTACTGGCGGCTTCGGCCCCGCTCTGGTGACAGCAGACGAGATTGACGATCTAGGCGCGCTGCGGGTTCAGACTCGTCTCAACGGCGAATTGGTGCAGGATCAACCCGTGGCCGACATGATCTGGGATATCCCCACGGTCATCGAATATGTCAGCGCCTTCACACCGTTGGCACCTGGCGATGTCATCGCCACCGGCACGCCCGGCGGCGTCGGCGATAAGCGTACCCCGCCCCTTTACATGAACGCCGGGGACAAAGTGGAAGTTTCGATCGGCACGATCGGAACATTGACCAACCGTATCATCGACGAAGCATAACCAAACAATAGACGACCCAATGATAAGAAGGGGAGGAGTTACCATGCGTAAGTTCAATATCACCATCGCGGCGCTCGCCAGCGCGAGCGCTATGGCGCTGAGCGCACCGGCCATAGCGCAGGATTCTGCGCCGCAGGTGGCCGCCGACACCGCAGATGGAAGTGGAGCAGACATTGTTGTGACCGCAACACGTCGTTCCGAGCGCCTACAAGATGTTCCTCTCGCCGTATCCGCGATCGGCGGCGAACAGTTGGCTGAAAGCGGATTTCAGCGCCTTACTGATATTCAATACCAGTTTTCCGGTGTCCAGTTCGGGACATCGCCAAATGACAGCGGTTTTCGCCTTCGGGGCGTCGGAACTGCAGGCGGCTTTTCCAGCTCATCGGAGCAAAATGTCGGTACGGTAGTCGACAATGTCGTCATTCCTTTTGGCAATCCCATTAATAGCTTGGGCGATCTGGAACGGGTTGAAGTACTCAAGGGCCCGCAGGGCACTCAGTTTGGCAAGAATGCCTCGTCTGGCGTTGTTAACATCACCACCAAAAAGCCAACTTTTGACAGGATAGACGGAAAGCTTTTTGCTTCTTATGCCGAATTGAACGAAGTCAATGTCAACGGCAGTATCAATGTACCGCTCAATAGCAATAGCGCGCTTGGATTGTTCGGCTTTTTCCGTCGTAATGACGGTTTCCTGCACAATGTAACACTAGATAAGGCCTGGGGCGGTGAAAAAAGCTATGGCGCACGCGCCAAGCTATTGTTTGAACCGAGCGATGCGCTCAGCTTCTATCTGATCGCAGATTATTCCAAGATCGATCGTACCGGGCCTGGGCAATTGTGGAGTATTGCGCGTTTGCCAAGCTTTGCGAATCCGTTGATGGCTGCTCGCTTCGGTAATCTGCGATCGCTTGGCATTGTACCAGGCTTTGATAACAGCAAGTCGGCGGAAGAATATGAAAGCTATAGTAGCGAACAAAATTACGGTGCTTCACTGGAAATCAATCTTGCGCTGGGTGACTACAATCTAACCTCCATTACTGCGATACGGCGACTTGACGAGGGCGATCAGAGATTTGCGATCGACGGCAGCAGCGCGACCGTATTCACGGCCCAGCCGACAGGTGTAGACCAGAGTTTTCTGTCGCAGGAATTGCGCGTAACGTCCCCTGCCGGCAGTGCTTTGGAGTTTACGTCGGGCGTCTATGCCTCGCGCCGCAAGGTTGGCGACGATAACGACTTCAACCGCGCTCAGTTGCGCCCCGCCGCCCCGTTCAATCCTTTCATCGTCAACATTTCCAGCGGCCAGAGTAATACCCAAACACGTTCGGATTCGCTGGCAGCCTTTTTCGATGGCAAGTTCAACGTGAGCGAGCAGTTCGCCGTCATCGGTGGCCTACGCTATCAGTATGATTGGGTTGATTCATCTAGCTTCTCGATCATCGATCCCGCCTTCGCGCCAAACCCTCCGGGACCGCCGGTCGCGGGCCAAGTGAATTTCTACGCCCCTCGCGCGCTCACCACGGGTTCGACCAAGAAAGGTGACTGGTCCGGTCGTGTCGGCTTCCAATTCAAGCCAGACCGGGACTTGATGTTCTACGGCACGATTGCCCGTGGCTATTTGGGGCCAACGGTGACCTTTTCTGGTTTGACGGGGCAACGGGTCGAAGTAGCACCACAAACGGTGCGTGACATAACGTTCGGCGTAAAATCACAATTGTTCGATCGTGCCGTGACACTCAACGCTAACGTATTTTTCGATAAATATAATAATCTTCAGACCTCGGTTTTCAACGGTCTGGAGTTCCTGACTGAAAATGCCGGCGGTTTCGAAGCCAATGGTTTCGAGGTTGAAGGGTCGTGGCGAGTCACGCCTGAATTCTCCATCAATGGGTCGTTCACCTATTCTGACACTAAATTCACGGATTATGTCACCGCTTGTCCCGGTATCGTGAAAGCGGGATATAGTTGCTATCTTAGCGGAACGACCAGTCTGGTGCAGGCCGCAGGTGAACCTTTGTCGGGCGCACCAAAATATAGCGCTACTGCTGGAGCGGATGTGAGATTGCCGATCAACGACTATCTGACGTTCGATTGGTCAGCGAATTTCTACTATCGCAGCCGGGTGCAATATGCCGCTGCGACCGCATTTGCGGCACAACCTGGCTATGGGACGATTGGCCTGAATGCCGGCATTGGTGAGGCAGACGGCAGATGGCGGGTCGGGATGTTCGTCCGTAACCTTCTTGATCAGCGCTTTCATTCGGCGGTCATCACTCTGCCGTTCAGCGATCCAGGCGGTTATGTGAACTGGTTGACCCGTGAAGGACGTCGCACAATCGGCGTATCAGCGGAAATGAAGTTCTGATTTAGAGGGGCGGTCATTCGCACCGCCCCTTTTCCATGTAGAGAACGGTCTGCGCGCTCAATAAATACTGGAGTATCGTTATGTTCGTACTACGAACGATCGCATGGTCCGCAACTTTCGCACTGTTCCTGACGAGCGGAACGACATTGGCGGCGTCAATTTGCCCGGCATTGCGATGGACGACTTTGGGTACAGCGGGCGGCCCAGCCCCGACCACCGACCGTGCGGAACCTTCCAACTTGCTGGTGGCGGGGGACCAGGCAATCTTGGTGGATGCAGGTGATGGCACCGTCAATCAGCTTGCGCGTTCCGGGCAGGACATGCGGTTGATCCAGACGATATTCATCAGCCACCTTCATCTTGATCATAGCGGAGGGCTTGGCGCAGTTATCGGTCTGCGCTGGATGAACCAGTTTTCTGGCCAACTCACCGTGTATGGGCCGCCGGGTATTAAGGAAGTTGTAGATGGCATTGTCGCGTCCATGGGACCACCTGCCCGGATTGGATTCGGCCTTGGAGCGCTTCCTCCCGCGCCTACTCATTCTGTGCGCGCAGTTGAATTGCGCGGCGGGCAATCCGTTGATTTAGGCAAAGGTCTGATCGTCAGGGCGGCGGCTAACACCCATTTCGACCATGATGGCGCGGCTGACCAGGCGAATATTTCGCTCAGCTATCGTTTTGGGATCGGTAATCGCAGTATTACCTACACGGGCGATACGGGGCCGAGTGAGGCAGTTTCCACATTGGCGGCCGGTACTGACATGCTGGTCAGCGAGGTAATTGATCTCGACAGACTGTTGAACGACATTCGCCAGCGTCGTGTCGACACCTCTGCGGAGATGCTCGCATCAATGCAGAAGCACCTGTCAACTCATCATCTTCTTCCGTCGGACATTGGGTTGATGGCTGGAACAGCTAAGGTGAAAAGGGTTGTATTGACCCACTACGCCGTTCCTGGCTCGCTGAAAGATTCCGAACCAATGCTTCGCGGCGGGATCGCCAAAGCATATGGTGGTCCGGTAGATCTTGCGCTTGATCTTTCCAGTTTTGACGTAGGTTGCCAGTGATGCAGGTCGCTGTCGCTGCTATAGGGACAGGCCTTGGCCCTGACGTCTTGGCGCAATGCCGCGCGCTGTTCGACGCTGAACAGTCCGCCCTTCAGGTGGCTGTTCCGGTCACGCAGGGCGACATTGCCTATGGTCCGCATGAGCGGCACCGGCTGGATATCTACGCGCCGGTGGACATCATCGGCCCCGCGCCGGTATTGGTCTTCGTCCATGGCGGTGGCTTTTTGAAGGGCGACAAGGGCGGCGCGGATGCCTGGCCCAACGCCAATGTCGGGCGGATGGCGGCACAGGCGGGATTTGTCGGCGTGGTCATCAACTACCGGCTGGCCCCTGACCATATGTGGCCCGCAGGCGCGCAGGATGTCGCGGCGGTCGTTGCCTGGCTGAAAGCGAATGCTGCGCAGCATGGCGGCGATCCCGACCGTATCGTGTTGGCGGGGACGTCCGCCGGAGCAGCTCATGTTGCGGGCTATCTGAAACTGGCGGGGGACGCGAATATAAGCGGCGCAGTGCTGCTGTCGGGCCTCTATGGCTACACGCCGCTGGATGAACGGGATCTGGCTTATTATGGCGACGCGGCGCTCTATCCCGACCGGATGCCGATGGAGGCCGTGGCCGCGACTAGGCGGCCGCTGCTCGTTGCCTGCGCGCAATATGATCCGCCCCGGTTTCAGGCGGAGTTTCTGGGACTGATGCAGGACCGCCTGGCACGGCACGGCACCTTACCGCGCGCGGTCATCATGACGGGGCATAATCATTACACGATGCCGATGCATCTTGGCACCGCCGACCGGCGGCTGGCTGACGAGATATGCGCCTTCGTGCGCGACATAAGCAGTTGAATATAGGAGATGATGTGATGCTTGATCGCAGGACGATGCTGGCAGCCGGAATGGCGGCGGTCGGCACAATGGCCGCGCCAGCGATTGCCGCGCGCAAGGCAGCGGCTAACCTCGCTTTCCCCAAGGATTTTCTGTGGGGCGTGGCGACCGCGCCGCATCAGATAGAGGGTAATAATGTCGCCAGTGACCTGTGGTTTCTGGAAAATCAGCAGCCGACCATTTTTACCGAGCCTTCGCGCGATGCGTCCAACAGTTTTGCGCTGTGGGAAACCGACCTCGACATCGTCAAGAATCTGGGCCTGACCTGCTATCGCTTCGGCATCGAATGGGCCCGGATCGAGCCGGAAAAGGGCTTGTTCAGCCAGGCGATGCTTGACCATTATAAAGCGGTGATCGAAGGCTGCCGGGCGCGCGGGCTGGCCCCGGTGGTGACGATGAGCCACTTCACCGCGCCACGCTGGTTCAGTGCGCAGGGTGGCTGGACCAACCCGGAAAGCGCGGAATTGTTCGCGCGCTATTGCGACCGGGCGATGCGGGCGCTGGGCGAGGGCATCCATAGCGTCATCACCTTTAACGAACCCAATATCCTGTTATTGCTCAAACCCATGTTGCCGCCGCAGGTGTGGGACATCCAGAAATTGACGCTGGAAACAGCAGCGAAGCGGTTGGGCGTGCCGAAATTCGTGTCCGCTAATGTCGCGGGGGTAGAAGATCTGCCTGCGCTGCAAAAGGGAATGCTCGCTGCGCACAAAGCTGGCAAAGCCGCGATCAAGGCGGTGCGCGCCGACCTGCCCGTCGGCTTTTCGCTCGCGATGATGGATGATCAGGCCGTAGGCAAAAACAGCATCCGTGACGCGATGCGGCAGGAATTTTATGGCGCATGGCTGGAAGTTGCCAAGACCGACGATTTCCTGGGCGTACAAAATTATGAGCGCGCGCTATGGACGGACAAGGACAGGCTACCCGCGCCCAAGGGATCAATCGTCAACTGGGGCGGCACGGAAGTATGGGCACCCTCGCTGGCGGGTGCGGTGCGCTATGCACATCAGGCGACAGGTGTGCCGATCCTGGTGTCCGAACACGGCGTTGGCACCACCGACGACAGCGTCCGTCAGGCGTTCATCCCGGCCGCGCTTGCTGACTTGAAAAAGGCGATCGACGATGGCGTGCCTGTGCAGGGCTATTGCCACTGGTCGCTGCTTGACAATTTCGAATGGATCTTCGGCTATAAACCGAAATTCGGCCTGCACAGCGTCGATCCGGTTACGTTCGCAAGGGTGGCCAAGCCCAGCGCGGCGGTCTATGGCGCGATCGCGCGCCGCAACGCGCTGTAGGCACCAGCCATGACGACCCCTATTATATCTATCCGGCGTGAGGCAGGCGTAAGTTTTGGCATCAATGCGGTGCTGAGCCTTGCCTTCTTTCTGGCGGTGTTCGGCGTAGCGGTCCGTCCGCTGGGGTGGACGGCACCCGATGCGCTGGCGCTGGATTTCGTGCCGCAGAGCATTGCGGTGTCGCTCATGAGTGCGCTGATCCCAGCCCTCATAGCGCGCAGCCGATTATCGCTGGCTCTGCCGGTCCGGGTCATCGCCTTGCGGGCGTTCGGTTGTGCGCTGGCTGGCGGTGCCTTGGGCGTCGGACTTGCCGTTGCGACGACGCAGGCGGACCTTCGCGCCATAGGCTGGGGCGCTGCGCTGGGCCTGAAACTGCTTTATGGCGGTATACTTGGTGCCTTGATAACAAGCATGATGTTAAAGAGGATGACCCGATGAAATTGCGTGCCTTGGCTTTGGCACTGGCCATCGCGACGCCTGTTCTGGCACAGCCCGGCGTCGAGATAGACAACGTGCCAGCGCCCGACCAGAGCGCTGCGATCCTGCTCTATCCCGACCAGCCAGCGGGCAAGATGAGGCAGGATGAGCAATGGTCGCGGATGCTGGTGACGATCGGCACCAACGTCATGGACAATGTGATCGTCCGCAATGTCGTGCGGCCGACCATCACTCCCTATCTGCCCGATCCTGCCAAGGCGACGGGCGCTGCGGTCATCGTCGCGCCGGGTGGTGCTTTCCTGTCGTTATCGATGACGGGGGAAGGAAGCGATGTTGCACGCTGGCTGGCCGATCATGGCGTCGCCGCTTTCGTCCTGAAATATCGGTTGAACGAAACGCCGCGCGATGACCGGGCATTTCTGAGCATGATGGGGGCGCGTTTCGCCGACGCAGCCAAGCCCGGCGCGGTCCGCACGATCGAAGAACCCCGCGCGACACAGGATGCGCTGGCGGCACTTGCGATCGTGCGCAGCCGCGCGGCAAGCTATGGTATCGACCCGTCCCGCACGGGGATGATTGGATTCTCAGCGGGGGCAGTGACGACGCTGAACGCAACGTTGAAAGGCAAAGGCGATCAGCGACCTGCCTTCATCGGCTATATCTATGGCCCTATGACCGAGGTAGCTGTGCCCGCCGATGCGCCACCAATGTTCAGTGCCATCGCCATGGACGATGGTCTGTTCAAGCGGCAGGGCTTCGCTATCATCGAAGCATGGCGTCAGGCTGGCCGCCCTGTCGAACTACACGCCTATGAACGGGGCGATCATGGTTTTGGTGCGGGCAAGCCGGGCACCACGACAATGGGCCTGATGCCGCAATTTCTTACCTGGATGGAGACACGCGGCCTTCTGTCCGCGCCCAAATAACAGTAGCAGCATAGCCCGATGTCCAAATCTCTTCGTCTGGCAGCCCTGCTGGCCTGTGCCGCTTTCGCGTCGCCATCGCTGGCCGACGATCTGGCCGACGGGTTCATCAATCCGCCCCAGTCAGCGCGCCCGCGCGTTTGGTGGCATTGGATGAACGGCAATGTGACGAAGGACGGGATCACCAAGGATCTCGACTGGATGGCGCGGATGGGTATTGGCGGGGTTCAGAATTTCGACGCCAATCTGATGACGCCCCAAATCGTACCGGACAGGCTGACCTATATGACCGAAGGGTGGAAGGATGCCTTCCGCCATGCGGTAAAGACGGCGGATGCCAAAGGGCTGGAATTCGCCATCGCCGCGTCGCCGGGCTGGAGCGAAACAGGCGGGCCGTGGGTAGAACCGCAAGATGGCATGAAGAAGCTGGTCTGGGCGCAAGCGGACCTGCGCGGAGGGCAGCGGGTCAAGGGCGCGCTGCCCATGCCGCCATCGGTCATAGGCCCGTTCCAGAGCGGAAAATCGCATGAGGCGCAGGACGGCTTTCTGGCTAAGGGCAAACAGCTTGATCCGCTCTATCGCGACGCGCGAGTGCTCGCCTATCCGATGAAGGGCGCGGCCCTGCCGCATCCCACGGCCGCGCAGAGGGACGGCAAGCCGGTGGCGCTGGACGCTTTGATCGACGCGGATATGGAAAGCACAGTCATGCTGTCGGTCGGCACCGATGCGCAACCCGACGTGCTGCTGCTGGATTATGGCAAGCCCGTCACGGTGCGCAGCGCAACGCTCTATATTCCCAACGCCAAGCCACCCTTCCGCGACCCGTTGTATCAGCCGGTGCTGCAAGTCGAGCAGGATGGCGAGTGGCGTCGATTGGGCGATTTTCCGCTGGCGGAAGCCAGTACGACGATCGGTTTCGATGCGGTGATGGCGCGCCGTTTCCGTCTGGTAATGGCGCTCAACAGCGGGCCGAAATCCCCTGCGCTGGAAGATGGCGCGCCGGGTGCGATCCAGATCGACATCTTCGCGCAACCCAAGACGCCGACATTGGCGATCGGCGACTTCCGCTTGCATAGCGACGCGAAATTGGATCGGTTCGAGGCGAAGGCAGGCTATACTATCCTGCCCGATTATGGTGTGTTGAAGCCGGTGGGCAATGGCGATGCGATCAATCCCGCCAAAGTCATCGACCTGACCGACAAACTGCGTCCTGACGGCACCTTGGACTGGACCGCTCCTGCAGGCAGTGACTGGCGAATTGTGCGGATGGGCTGGTCACTGACCGGCAAGACCAATCACCCCGCCACGCCCGAAGCAACGGGGCTGGAAGTCGATAAATATGACGCCGCCGCCGTGCGCCGTTACCTGGAAACCTATCTCGGCATGTATCGAGATACGGTGGGTACGGAATGGATCGGCAAGAAGGGCATCCGTGCGCTGCTCACCGACAGTATCGAGGTTGGCGCAGCGAACTGGACCCCGCGCATGGTCGAGGAATTCAGGACGCGCCGCGGTTATGACCCGGTACCATTTCTGCCTGCACTGACCGGAGCCGTGGTCGGATCGCCCGCGCGCAGCGACGCTTTCCTCTATGATTTCCGCCAGACGCTGGCCGACCTGATGGCCGATGCCCATTATGGCACGGTGGCCAAGGTTGCGCACGAACATGGCCTGACCGTCTATGGCGAAGCGCTCGAAAATGGTCGGCCGGTACTAGGCGACGATCTGGCGATGCGTGCCCATGCCGACGTGCCGATGGCGGCGCTGTGGACGTTCAACCGGGGCGGCAAGCCGCGCCCGACGTTGATCGGTGACATGAAGGGCGCGGCATCGGTCGCGCATATCTATGGCCAGAATATCGTGTCGGCCGAAAGCATGACATCAGCCTTTGCGCCTTGGGCATTCGCGCCATCGGACCTGAAGCGCATCATCGACCTGGAATTCGCGTCAGGGATCAACCGGCCGATCGTCCACACCTCCGTCCATCAGCCAGTGGATGACAAGGTGCCGGGCCTCAGCCTCATGATCTTCGGCCAATATTTCAACCGGCATGAAAGTTGGGCGGAGATGGCCAAGCCCTGGGTCGATTATATGGCGCGCACCGGATATTTGCTCCAGCAGGGCCGCGACAGCGCGGATATCGCCTATTTCTATGGCGAGGATCAGCCGATCACGTCGCTGTTTGAACATGGCGTGCCGGTCGACTTGCCGACGCGCTACGCCTATGACTTCGTCAATGCCGATATTCTGGCAAAGCAACTGACCGTCGAGGATGGTGAACTGGTTGCCAGGAGCGGCGCTCGCTATCGGGCTTTATATCTGGGCGCGTCGAGCAAGGTGATGACCTTGCCTACATTGCGCAGGATTGCCGCTCTGGTCGATGAAGGCGCGACGGTGATTGGCATGGCACCGCAGCGCGCGCCAGGGCTGTTGGACGATGCATCGGCGTTTAAGGCACTGGCCGACCGGCTGTGGGGCGGATCGCTGAACGCCAAGGGGTGTGTGATCGCCAATACCGATGTCGAGGCGGCATTGGCAGAAATCGGTGTCGGCCCGGATTTCCGCATCACGGCTGGCGCGGCGGATACCGACTATCGTTTCGTCCATCGCAAGCTGGCTGATGGCGACCTCTATTTCGTCAACAACCGTACAGACAAGGCAGTCCATATAGAGGCACGATTCCGCGTGACGGGCAAGCAGCCAGAAATCTGGCGCGCGATCGACGGCAGCGTTACCCCTGTCGCGTACAATATTGAGAACAGCGAAACTGTAATCCCGCTTGACGTAGGAGCGGAGGACGCCTTCTTCATCTTATTCCGCAAGCCAGCGACCGGCAAAACCATGATCCTGCCAGCAAAGGCGCAGCTCACGATTGCAACCCTCAGTCGTCCATGGAGCGTCAGCTTCCAGTCGGGCCGCGGTGCCCCGGAACGGCTTGAAATGGCAACCCTTGCACCGTTGGAAACAAGCAACGACAAGGGTGTCAAATATTTCTCTGGCATCGCCACCTATAGGACGGACTTCACCTTGCCTCAGGGCGCGAAGTCCGGTGCGCCACTGTGGCTGGATCTTGGAAAAGTGGGCGACGTCGCGGAGGTAAGGGTCAATGGACAGTCGGCTGGTACCGTCTGGTTCACACCGCATCGCGTCGACATTCGTAAGCTGATCAAGTCAGGCGAGAACCGATTGGAAGTGAAGGTCGCCAATCTATGGGTCAATCGGCTGATCGGCGATCAGCAGCCCGGTGTGCAGAAGATAACCTTCACCGCCGCACCAACCTATCGACCAGAGGCACCGTTGCGTTTGTCGGGCTTGATCGGGCCGGTTACGCTATCGTCGGAACATTAGCGCTCAATAATAAGGGGTGACGGACTGTTATTGACCAGCCAAATCAAGCTATTGAGCCCCAAATGATCGTCGTTCCTATTCCATACTCGCCTGAAACAGAGTGAACGTGAACGACTGCCCTTCTCCATGCAGTCTGCCGAGTTGGCCAAGGGTCGCCAGCGCCATTGCTCGATAAGGGGGCATGAGTGTTGGGCAATGTTGTTCCAGCGCCGAAAGATGTTCGGCGATCGTTTCGTCGTCGCCGCGGAGTAAGGGACCAGACAGGCCAGAAATACCGCGATCAAGGCTTGCTTCCAGCGCGGCACGCACCAGAGGGGCCAGTAGTGTCGATGGTTCGGCGACGCCGGCGGCGGCTAGTGCCTGGCAGGAACCGGCGATCAGCGTGACCAGATGGTTGGCACCGTGGCACAAAGCGGCGTGATACAGCGCTCGCTGTGCCTCTTCTATGGGAACTATGATGCCGCCCAGCAAGGCCACGACCTCTTGCGCTGCGGCGCTTGCCTGCTCGGTCGACCCGGTGACGGCGAAGCGGGCATCGACCATATGTTTGACTTCGTTCGTCGGATTGCCGGTGAAGGTCATGGCGGGATGGATTGCGGCCGTCATCGACGATGCGCTGCGCAGTGGGTCCAATATGGCCGCGCCGCTACGCCCGCTAACGTGGAAAATGAAGCGCGGTCGGTCGGTGGGTTCGGTTTGTGCCAGTGCAGCGACGACGTGCGCCAAGGCATCGTCCGCGACGGCGAGCATGATGAGATCGCAGTCGTGCGCGATCTGGGCCATATCTTCGGCCGTCTGTGCCCGTCCGATGACGGCGACAGCCTCGGCGCATTTCGTGGGGTTCCGGCCCCAGATCAGGAGCGGGTCGTTGGATTGGGCGGCGATCGCACGGCCGATGGCGGACGCGACCCGGCCTGTGCCGATAATGCCGATCCGGCGGTAGGGCGATGTGCTGACCATGATTACCACCCTACCCCAGCGAGGATGACCCGTCATCGCATGGATGACGGGTCAACACCGTTTTCAGCCGACTGCGCGGCTCATCAGCCGGTCGAGCCGATCCGAAAAGGCGCGCGCGTCGGTTGGCTGTTCGCCATCGGCGATGCGGGCCTGGTCGAGCAGCAAATGGGCGAGGTCGGACTTGAGACCATCCGCATCGTCGCTCGTCGCGAGTTTCTGGATCAGGGCATGGCGCGGATTAATCTCCAGCACGGGGAGCGCCGCCGTCGGGAGCTGGCCTGCGCTGGCGAGCAGCTTTTCCAATTGCCGGTCTATGCCGCTTTCGGGCGCGACCAGGCATACAGCGCTGGTCGTCAGCCGGTCCGACGCGCGCACATCGGAAATCGCGTCGGCCAGGGTCGTCTTGGCGAAGGCGAGGAAGTCGGCGACGGCTGCATTTTCCGGCTCGGTCGGCTTGTCCGCGCCTTCGACCAGCGGGATCAGGCCCAGGTCCGCGCCGCCCTGTGTCACCGACTTGAAGGGCTTGCCTTCATAATCGACGCCCATGGTGGTCCAGAAATTATCGACTTGATCGGGCAGCAATAGCACTTCGATGCCGCGCGCGCGGAAGCCTTCGAGTTGTGGCGACGTGGACAGCCGGTCAAGGTCGCTGCCGGTCGCATAATAGATGGCGGTCTGGTTCTCTTTAAGCTGCGCGACATAGTCTTTGAGCGAGCGCCAGCCCTCCCCCGATGTCGTGCTTTTGAAGCGGGCGAGGCCAAGCAGCGCCTCACGCCGTTCGAAATCCTCGTACAGCCCTTCCTTGAGGACGGGGCCGAAATTCTCCCAGATGCGCTGATAGGCCTCCGCATCATTGTCTGCCAGCTTCTGCAAGTCGCCGAGCAGACGGCCGGTCACGCCTTTCTGGATGGCGCCCAGCACCGGGCTGTCCTGAATCATCTCGCGCGACATGTTAAGCGGCAGGTCGGCGGAGTCCACCAGCCCGCGCACGAAGCGCAGATAGCGGGGCAGGATCGGTGCTTCGTCGGTGATGAAGACGCGACGGACATAGAGTTTGATATGCCCCTTGCGATCCGGGTCGAACAGGTCGAACGGCTTGGTTTCGGGGATGAAGGTCAGGACCGAATATTCATAGCGGCCTTCGGCGCGATAATGGACCGTGTGCGCGGGCTTGTCATATTGGCCGGCGACGCTGCGATAAAAGTCGGCATAATCCTCTTCGCTGATGTCCGACTTGGGCTTGAGCCACAATGCCGCGCCATCGGCGATGTCGACGCCGTCGGCATCGGGCTTTTCGAACAGCATGATCGGGACCGGGACGTGGCCCGACTGCGCCTTGATGATGCGCTCGACCGTATAGCGTTCGGCATAGGATTTGGCGTCTTCCATCAGGTGCAGGACGACGCGGGTGCCGCGCGTGGGAGCGTCGGCCAAATCGACCGGGGCAATGGTGTAAGTGCCCTGCCCGTCCGAGGTCCAACTGGCGGCCTCATCCGATCCGGCGCGGCGCGAAAACACCTCGACCTGGCTGGCGACCATGAAGGCGGAATAGAAGCCGACGCCAAACTGGCCGATCAGTTGCGAGCCTTCCTTGCCAGCTTCGGCGGCGAGGCGTTCCATGAACGCCTTGGTGCCCGACCGAGCGATCGTGCCCAGCGTCTCGCCCATTTCGGCGGCAGTCATGCCGATGCCATTATCTTCGATCGTCAGGCGGTTCTGGTCGACGTCCAGCAGAACGCGGATGCGCGGTTGCGGGTCATCGCCCAGCAGATAGGGCGTAGCGATGCCTTCATAGCGCAGCTTCTCGCATGCATCGGCGGCGTTGGAAATGAGTTCGCGCAAGAAGACGTCACGGTCGGAATAGACCGAATGCACCATCATGCGCAGCAGCTTCGAAACATCCGCTTCGAAAGCATGGGTTTCGGGCGCGGTAGCGGTTTCAGTCGTCATGGCAGGTTTACCCTTTGAATGCGTCAACGGCGCGGCAAATGGCGGCTCGTCGTGCATTTTGCAAGATCGATGCTCGGCCTTTCATGACGAGGAACGGGGTGGCGTGGCCCCTTACTCTATCGAATGCACTTCATCGGTATGGACGTCGAACCGCACCAGATTGGCAGGGCCGAACGCGGTGGTCAGGGCGACGTCGGTCGCATCGCGTCCCCGCGCCATGAGGATGCGGCCGATGCGGGGGCGGTTGTGACGGGCGTCATAGGTGTACCAGTTGCCGTCGATATAGACATCGAACCAGGCGCTGAAGTCCATCGGCGCATCGACCGGCGGGATGCCGATATCACCCAGATAGCCGGTGCAGTAGCGCGCCGGGATGTTCATGCAGCGGCACAGGGTGATGGCGAGATGGGCGAAGTCGCGACACACGCCGCGCCGTTCCTGATAGCCGTTCCAGGCGGTCTTGTCCGACCGGGCATAATGATAGCCGAACTCGATATGGTTGTGGACGAAATCGACGATCGCATCGACCCGGTCGCGGGCCAAGGCATAATGGGCGAAATTGCCCCAGGCGACGTCCATCAGCCGATCTGTTTCGCAATAGCGGCTGCCGAGCAGGAAGGGCATCACCGCGTCGGGCAGATCCTCGACCGGAATTTGCGGGCCATCGGGCGCGCGGACGTCCGGCTCGCCATTATCCTCGATCACGAAATCGCAGGACAGGGTCACGCCGCCGGGCGGGATGGCGAAGCGGGTCGCAACATTGCCGAACCCGTCTTCGAACTGATAAAGCGGAATGTCGGGGCTGGCCATCAGCCGCTGAGGCGTGCGCAGATCCTGATGCCGCGAGGGATGCACGCTCAGCAGCGCGACCATCGCGGTCTTCGCATCGGTATTGAAGGCAATATCATATCCGCAGCGGATCAGCATGGACGGTTACTTTCCTGAAGCGCCGATATGTCGGCTGTTGATGGCACCATGGGTGGTCGAGGGGAACAGGCTGGGGTCGGCGCGCAGCACGTCGACCGACACATCCATGTTCAGGAAGCTGCCGGGCGGGCCGAACCATGTGCCCGACAGGGGCAGCGCCTGATAGGGATCGCGCGCGACGGCGACGCGGATGAGGCCGCGATTGCCGATGATGCCGTTGGTGGGATCAAATTCGACCCAGCCTGAACCGGGCAGGAAGATGCGGACCCAGGCATGGGTGTTGCCGCCGCCCACCACATCTTCGGATCGGGAAGGATTATACACATAACCGGAAACGAACCGCGCGGCGAAACCCAGCGCGCGCACCGCTTCGATCATCAAGACGGCAAAGTCGCGACAGGTGCCCTGGCGCAGCTTGAGCGTTTCTATGGGCGACTGGGTGCCCTTTTCATGGCGCGGGACATAGGTGAACTCGCGCTGTATGCCCGTGGCGATCTCCGTCAGCAGCGCGATTGTGCTGGTATTGCCATGATTGCTGACGAAGCTGCGCGCCCAATTGTCGACGATGCGTTCGGGATCATGATATTCCCGTTCGATCGATCGGAGCAGGTCGGGCATGTCTTCCGACGAATAGGTGAAGGGAAAGAGGCGGGCATAGGGTTCGACGTCCACTTGCTTCTGCGCGAGCGGTGCATGATCCAATGTGGCTTCGCTATTGATGACCAGTTGCGCGGCGCGCGCCTTGAACGTGGCGATGGCGACCGAATTGCCGAAGACGTCATGCAGCCAGCGCAACTCGCTCGGCGCAGGATCGATGTCGAGGCGCGCCGACAGCAAGCGCTGGTCAAATGCCTCGCGAGGGCGCATCATGATGCGATGTTCACCCAGGGATACCGGCTGCTGATAGTGATACGTCGTACTGTGTCGGATGGTGAGCAACGGCATAGGGTCATATCCTGATGGCCGGGCGCACGGCAGAAAATCTGTTGGGTCCGGGCGATCCGTTGCCGTTCGCGCTGTTCAACGCAGAAGGCGGCTCCCCGTTCCTGCTGATCGGCGATCATGCGGGGGCGGCGATTCCGGTGGCTCTGCGCGATATGGGATTGAGCGCGGCTGATCGAGCGCGCCACATCGCCGTCGATATCGGGGTTTACGGGCTGGGCCATGCGCTGGCGCGGCGGCTGGACGCGCCGTTCCTGCATCAGATCTATTCGCGTCTGGTCATCGATTGCAATCGTGACCCAATGCATCCCGGCGCAATACCCGCCCTATCCGATGGCACCGTGATTGACGGCAATGCCGACTTGGATATGGCGGAGAAGGCAGAGCGGGTGAGAGCGATCCATCGACCATATCATCAGGCGATGGCGGACCTGATCGCGGCCCGGACGACCGCCGGACGCAAGACGATCCTGTTGTCGTTGCACAGTTTTACCCCGGTGCTGAACGGTGATGTGCGTCCCTGGGATATCGGCATGTTATATTGGCAGGGGCGTACGGATTTCGCGCTGTCGATGCTCGACCAATTGCGGTCGATTGCGGGTGTCGTCGTCGGCGACAATGAACCTTATGCGATGGATGCCACCGACTATACGGTGCCATTGCACGCCTTTCCCAACGGGTTGCGCTATGCGGAAATCGAGGTGCGGCAAGACCTGATCCGGGACGCCGGGGGGCAGGCGCTATGGGCCGGGCACATTGCCCGCGCCGCACAGGGGGCCATCGCTTAGCGTTTCACTGATCATGCCCGGTTATGGAAAAAGATTCCAAGGGAACGTCCGCACTTACCGCGCATTAGCCTCCCCGACAGGAGGCCTCATGACTTATAGTGACCGTATGACCCTATTCGCGCGCATTGGCTTTGCGGCGCGCGGGCTCGTCTATATCCTGATCGGCTGGTTCGCACTGGACGTCGCGTCGACCGGCGGCGAGGTGAAGGATAATCAGGGTGCGTTAGGCAGCATGGTCGATGCGCCGCTGGGCCATGTGCTGCTGGCCATTTGCGCGCTGGGGTTTGCCGGTTACGCCATATGGCGACTGACCGAAGCGGCGATGGACCCGGAAAATTGCAGCCGGACGCTCAAGGGCAAATTCAAGCGGGTGGGCTATGCCATGAGCGGCATTTCCCATGTCATCCTGGCGGTCGCCGCAGCGCGCCTGGCCTTGCGCCAGACATCGGCGCAGCAAGGCAGTCCCGGCGACGCGAGCGCTGAAAGCTGGTCCGCCTGGGTCTTGTCACAGCCGGGCGGCGTGTTCCTTCTGGTACTGGTCGGCCTCATTCTCTTTGCCGTTGCCGCGACGCAGGCGATCAAAGCCTATAAGGCGGAGTTCCACGAGCTGGATGGCCATACCCCCGCCCCCGATTATGTGCGCTGGATCGGACGGTGTGGTTATGCCGCGCGCGCATTGATATTCGCGCTCATCGGCTGGTTCATCATTTCGGCCGCGCTGAACCATGATCCCGATCAGGCGGGTGGGCTGGGCGAAGCGCTCAAACAGTTGCGGGCGCAGGAAGAAGGCACCATCATTTTGAGCGTCGTGGCCTTTGGCCTGGGGCTGTTCGGAGTCTTCAGCCTCATCGAAGCACGCTATCGCCGGATGCGCGTCGCCAAGCCGGATTTCCTGCGATGAAAAGCGCGATTTTGGCCCACGCCCGGTCATGTGAACAGCCGTTCATGGACCAAAATCGGGATCAAATCGTTTCTGAAACAACCGGCTCCTAGTGAGCGCAAGAGTTTGAGGACGATATGACGGAACTGGCCACCGATGACCGCAAGGTGACGATTTCCACTGGCATTGCGGACCTGGACAATATTTTGGGCGGCGGCCTGACGGCCAATCGCGCCTATCTGCTGGAAGGAACGCCCGGCAGCGGCAAGACCACGATCGCCCTGCAATTCCTGCTGGAAGGCGCACGCCAGGGAGAGCGCGGCCTTTACATCACCCTGTCGGAAACGTCGGCGGAGTTGAAGGAAGTCGCGCGCAGCCATAATTGGGTGCTGGACGATATCGACCTGTTCGAACTGGTCAGCGGCGAAGGGCTGGACCCCGATGCGGAGCAATCCATCCTGGAGCCGTCCGAGGTGGAATTGGGCGAGACGATCAAAGGCGTGATGGAGTGCGTCGATCGCATCCGGCCGGTCCGGGTGGTGTTCGATAGCCTGTCGGAAATGCGGTTGCTGGCGCAAAATTCGCTGCGTTATCGCCGCCAGATATTGGCACTGAAGCAATATTTCTCGCAGCGCCATTGCACGGTGCTGATGCTCGATGATCGCAGTTCTGATCCCAACGACCTGCAGTTGCACAGCATCGCCCATGGCGTCATCACGCTGGAACAGGCGGCGCAGGATTATGGCACCGAACGCCGCCGTCTGCGCGTCGTGAAGATGCGCGGCGTGAAATATCGCGGTGGCTATCATGACTTCGTGATCGAAACCGGCGGCGTGGCCGTGTTTCCGCGTCTGGTCGCGAATGAACATCATGGCGACTATGTCGCGCATCTGGTGTCCACAGGGTTGGAGCGCATGGACCAAATGCTGGGTGGCGGCATTTCGGTAGGCACCAATTTGCTGTTCAACGGGCCTTCGGGCGTAGGCAAGACGACGACCGCGGTGCAGTTTGGCCTGAGCGCCATCGCGCGCGGCGAAAAGGCGGCCTATTTCCTGTTCGATGAAGGACGGCCGACGATGATCACCCGTGCCCGCGCGATGGGCATGGATTTGCAGCCGCATCTCGACAGCGGCGCGCTGACCGTCACGCAGATCGACCCCGCGGAAATGTCGCCGGGCGAATTTGCGAGTTGGGTCCGCCGCGCGGTGGAAGAGGATGGCGTGCGCTTCGTCGTCATCGACAGCCTCAACGCCTTTTTGCAGGCCATGCCCGGCGAGAAATATCTGGTGCTGCAGATGCACGAGATGTTGAGCTATCTGAACCAGCAGGGCGTCATCACCGTCCTCATATTGGGGCAGCATGGTATTATCGGTGAGGTCCGGTCCGATGTTGACCTGAGCTATCTGTCCGACACGATCGTCCTCTTCCGCTACTTCGAGGCGAAGGGGGAAATGCTTAAGGCGGTATCGGTCGTGAAGAGCCGCACCACGCCGCACGAGGCGACCATCAGGGAATATCGCCTGGGTCGCAACGGCATTACAGTGGGCGAGCCGCTCAAGGATTTCGACGGCGTTCTGACGGGCGTGCCCACCTATAGCGGCAAGACGCCCTTGCTGGCAGCAGAGCCGGCGGCGAGCGAGACATAAGGATGGAAGATCGCATCCTTGTTCTGGCGCTGAGGGGTAGAGACGCGGCAGTGATGGAAACGCTGTTGGCGAAGCAGGATTATGCCTGCACGACCTGCGCCGATGCGCGCGCGCTAAGCGACGAACTGGTGCAAGGCGCGGCCACCGCGATCATCACAGAAGAGTCGCTCGCTGGAGCGGATCGCAGCGCGCTAGACGCCTGGGTCGCGCAACAGCCGCCATGGTCCGACTTTCCCTTCATCCTGCTCGCCACCCGCCGGGCCGGGCATCGGCCGCGCGACGCGATGCTGGTGCTGGAGCGACTAGGCAATGTCATCGTGCTGGAGCGGCCGATCCATAGCGAAACGCTGGGTAGCGCCGTGCGGTCGGCGATGCGGGTGCGGCGACGACAATATGAAGCGCGCGAGCGGCTGGCCGCGCTACAACTGGCCGAAGAGCGGCTGACGCACCTCAACGCCAATCTCGAAACGCGGATTGCCGAGCGCACGAGCGAATTGTCGCGCGCCAACAATATGTTGATGGAGGAAGTGGCGGAGCGCGAGCGCGCACAGACGGCGCTTGTCCAGTCGCAGAAGATGGAAGCGGTGGGCCAGTTGACCGGCGGTATCGCGCATGACTTCAACAATCTGCTGACCGTCGTGTCCGGCAACCTCGAAATGATCGAGCGGCGGAGCGAGGACGAGAGGATCTTGCGACATGCCCGTTTTGCGGCGGAAGCGACCGACCGCGCGGCGAAGCTGACGCGCCAGCTTCTCGCTTTTTCACGCACCCAGCAATTGGCGCTCGCGCCGCTCAGCCTCAATGCGCTGGTCGAGGGCATGGGCGACCTTCTGGCCAGGACGATCGGCCCGCGCATCGACCAGCGGCGGTCGCTGGCGGCCAGTCAGCCCTGGGTGATGGCCGACATGCACCAGCTAGAACTGGCGGTGCTGAACCTGGCGATCAATGCGCGCGACGCGATGCCGGAAGGCGGCATATTGACGATCGAAACGGACGTCGGGCGACATGCGCCAGAGGGCGTGACGCCCGGACGCTATGGCGTGGTGCGGGTGCGCGACAATGGCGTGGGCATTCCCCGACCGCTTCTGTCCAAGGTGTTCGACCCCTTTTACACGACCAAGCCGTTGGGCAAGGGCACCGGCCTTGGCCTGAGCCAGGTGTTCGGGATCGCCCGGCAATCCGGCGGGATCGCGCAGATCGAAAGCGTCGAGTGCAAGGGCACGACGGTCAGCATCTGGCTGCCGCTTGCCGTGCCGCCCACGCAAGACATTGAGCGGGTCACGTCGATATCTGCGTCAGATCGGGTGCGCCAAAAGCTAAACATATTGGTCGTCGACGATGATGAAGGCGTGCGCCGGTTCGTCGCGGAAGGCCTTGAAACCTTCGGCTATCATATCACTCAGGCAGCGTCAGGGGCGGAAGCGATCACCATGCTGAATGCCGCACTCCCCGACATAATGATCGTGGACTTTGCAATGCCGGGCATGACAGGAATCGAACTGGCCGAAGCAGCGCGAAGCCGGACACTTGATCTGCCGATCATCATGGTGACGGGCTATGCCGAAGAGGGCGTGTCGGCCGACACGAGCCTGATCAGCCATATCTTGCGCAAGCCCTTTAAGATCAATGCACTTGTTGGTGTGCTGGACATGACTACCGGGATGTTGGCACCTGCACCAAGTTGAAGGATGGGCGCGCTTGTGTGAGAGCCGCTGTCTTGTGGCGGACGTACAGCGTTCGGTCGATCGTAACCAGAAGCGCAAGCGATGCGGAAGGGCTTGCGCAGAAGGACGGCATGCAGCACAGTAACATGCATATTCAGGCTGAACTAAAGCGCATGTCGGTATGGACGTTGAGGATTGCTCTATCGATCCGTTATATCTCAGCAGATAAGGCATGGATGGGCAACAGCGCCGCGCCCAATGTGATAGGCGAACTGCCAAGAGTTGATACCTGCACCGGGGGGCGTCGATGGCCGAACATGGTGACCAGATCGGCGTGATGGAGACGGTCAGCGAGACCCTCTAGGATGGGTCGGGGCAACGTACCGGCAAGCATTATTGCGCCCGGATCGAACCATGCAAAGGCGGAATTGCACACAATCTCCAGTTGCTGCGCCGCGCGATCAAGCCAGATTTCGATCATCGGTGCCTGATCAGCGGCATCGAAATCAATCTCCGTGACGGAAGAAATATCACAACCACTCGTGCGCAGGACGGCAAGGAGGTCCAGCGGACTGGGGCGCGGCCGATCGCCGGGGAACAAGGCACCAATCTCGCCTGCAGCTCCAAATTGCCCACGCACGAGACGCCCATCCACGATCACGCCAGCGCCAATACCGAATCCAAGCAGCAATATGACCATGGACGAAAAATCGCGGATCAGGCCACCCAGATAATATTCGGCGATCGCTGCGGCGTTTGCGTCATTCTCTATCCACAAGGGCCAAGCCAGTTCGGCAGCGAATATGTCGTGCAGGGGCACGTCCCGCCAGTCGGGCAGGACATCGACCACCGCCCACCGATCGCCCGCCAGCGACAGTGCCGGACCAGGGACGGCAATGCCGATACCCAGCATCCTTTGCCCTAACAGCCCATGTTGATCGACCAGCATATGGGTGATGCGGCGGACCTTTTTCGCGAACGCCTTGGGGTCGATCGGCTCGGTCGCCTCATGATGGATCGCGATCGTGGAGCCGGTAAAGTCCACCAATGCGATCTCGATCAACCCCTTGTGCGCGGTCGCGCCAACCGCATATCCCCCGCGCGGAGCCAGACGGAGCGGGATGGCGGGCCTGCCCCGGCGCTGCACATCGATGTCGGGCACTTCCTCGACGAGGCCGAGCGCGAGCAAGTCGCGGGACAGCCGGGTCAGCGCTGTGCCGCTGATTTCAAGCGCCGCCGATAACGCAGAACGCGACAGCGGACCGGACTTGCGCAGCCTTTGCAGGATGCGGCGCTGGTCCTTATCGATAGAGGGAAATTGCATAGCACTGGCTCTCTTTGACCGACCAAGCTGGCGGACGGGAGTGCGCTAAGCAGGTTTATTTATTTTCACAACAATAATTAAAAATGTCACGTTCGTCGATCACGGGCCGCTCGACCACCACAGAGGGGCTTTCCATGATCAAGACCGTTTTGGCCACCGGCACCGCGCTTGTAGCGCTGTGCTCCACCTTCCTTACGCCAGCCTTCGCGCAGGAGACCGCTCCCGTCGAGCAGGCTGCCGAGATGGGCAGCGAACCAGGCGACATCGTCGTTACAGGCTCAACGCGCGCGCAACGTCGCTTCGAAGTATCCTATGCGATCAACACGATTTCGGCCGAGGATGTGGAGAAGATCGCACCTGTCAACTTCGCCGATCTGATCGGGCAACTGCCCGGTTTCCAAACCGAAATCACCGGCGGCGAAGTGCAGAATATCTATCGCATCCGCGGCCTGCCCAATGATGGCGGCTTTGTGAGCTTCCAGCAGGATGGTCTGCCGCTGTTCCACGAAAATGACGGCGTCTTCTTCCGGGGCGACGCGATCTTGAAGCAAGATCTGATGACCGACCATGTCGAGGTCGTGCGCGGCGGCCCGGCCCCGGTCTATGCCAGCTATTCGGGCGCGATCATCAACGCGATCACCGTGACGGGCAGCGATACGCCGCGCGGCAAGGCGCAGGTCACGCTGGGCGATACCGGCCTTTATCGGCTCGACGCCTATCAGGCCGGACCGCTTGGCAAGAATACCTATTATGCGATCGGCGGCTTCCTGCGTCAGCATGACGGCTATCGCGACAATGGCTTTCCTAACGACAAGGGCGGCCAGATCCGCGCGAACATCAAGCATGACCTGGACAATGGCTCGGTCAAGCTGAGCCTGAACTATGTCAACGATCACAACGTCTTCTACCTGCCGATTCCGACCGCAGACCCGCGCGACCCCAGCGTTTCGCTGAACCAATATATCGACTTTTTCACAGGGACGATGAACTCGCCTGCGCTGCGCAACGTCAATTTGAAGTATCGCGATGGTGCGAGCGTAATTCAGAGCCGCACCAGCGACCTGGCTGACGGCCGCCACATGCAGATGATCAATATCGGCGCGCAATATGAAGCCGAGTTCGACGGCTGGCTGGTGTCGGCCAAGGCCGGTTATACCCAGGGACAGCTTGATTTCACCGCTTTCTATTCGACCACCAACCCGACGACCCTGACCGCCTTTCTGGATGCCGGTGGAGCCACCAGCATCCGCAACAGGGCGAACAGCGCGTTCGGCACGGCGAGCCGTTTCGGCCTGACGCTGGCAGGAACCAACACCGTCTATGATCCCAACACAGCGTCCGGCCTCATCATGCAGGGCCAGTATCGCGACATTCATTCCAAATATTATTCGGCGCAGGGCAATTTCTCGGTCGCGAAGAAGTTCGAGACCGGCATCGGCAGCCACGACATTAAGCTCGGCCTCTACACCAGTGCCTATGGCGAAAGCAGCCGAACCACGTTTCAGAACTACCTGATCGAAGTGGCGGGCCAGCCGCGCACACTCGACCTGGTTGCCTATAATGCGGCGGGTGCGGAGATCGGCCGCGTCACCGACAATGGCGTGCTGAACTATGCCGCGACGCTGAGCCAGGGCGATTCGGACGCGACGATGTTCGCGCTTTATGCCAACGACACCTGGGAGATCATTCCCGGCCTGCGCGTCGACGCGGGCGTCCGTCATGAACGCTACAGCTATAAGGGCTGGGCCGCGCTGACCGAGCAGGTCAATCTGGGCGATGCCACGACATTGGCCGACGACACCACGCGCGGTTTCACCGGCGTCATCGTCAATTCCAAGCGGAAGCCCAACGTCACCAACTGGACGGTCGGCGCCAATTACGACTTCAGCCAGAATGTCGGCGTCTATGGCCGCGCGTCGCACCTGGAAACGCCGCCCAATGTGCAGACGGTGATGAGCATCAATCCCACGATCATCACGACAGTCGCCGACCAGTTCGAGGTCGGGCTGAAGCTCGCTTCGGGTCGCTCCTACCTCTATGTCACAGGCTTCTACACCAATTTCGACCCGCTCAACGCCTCGTTCCTCGCCTTCGATCCGACGACGGGCCGCAACGATGTGAACATCCCCTTCATCGGCGAAGCGCAGGTGAAGGGCGTGGAGTTCGACGCGTCGGTTGCGGTCACGCCCTGGTTCTCGCTCAACGGCGCGCTGACGATCAGCGATCCCAAATATAAGAATTTCCAGAGCGCGACCGGGGCCGACCCGGAACAGGCCGAGGGCAACCAGATCGTCCGCCAGCCGAAAATCTACGGCAACATCCGTCCAAGCTTCGACTTCCAGACGGGCGAGACGGACATCTCGGTCTATGGTCGCTACACCTATATGGGCAAGCGCTTCGTCGATCTGTACAACAACACCGCGCTGCCCGCTTACGGCACGATCGGCGCAGGCGTGACGGCGCGCCATGGTAGCTGGCAGATGCAGATTGTGGGCGACAATCTGTTCAATGCGCATGGCCTGACCGAAGGCAATACCCGCACCGACTCGCTGAGCGGCCAGGGCAGCGCGGAAGCCATTTACGGTCGGCCGATCTTTGGCCGTAACTTCCGCCTCGTCATCAGCAAGTCCTGGTAATGATGCGCACCGTGGCACGGATGGCGACCCTGTTCGCCACTATCGCTGCGGTTGCGATCGCGACGGTCCCGGCGCAAGCCGGGGCCGTTCGCGATGTCGTGACCGAACGGCTTTCGCAGCGGCTCTTTCCGCTTTTCGACGGGATAGCGCGCGACCCGGCCGCCGTTCGGGCACTTGTTTCCAAGGCAGACATCGCCGCCCTGCTGGCCAGTCGGCAGCGGCGTGTCGATGGCTGCGCGCAGGATATGTTCTGCGCCACCCAGGCGCTGATCTGGGCGGAATCGGAGATCGACGCCATGGCCAAGTCCCTGACCGCGCCTGCTGGCCTGACGGTGCCCGGCGATGGACTGACAGCGCAGGCCCGGCGCGAGATGGAAGGCATCAACATCATAGTGCGCACCTATGGCCTGGGCGCGCCAGCCGCCTATGCGGAGATTGATGGGGCCGGAATGATCGACCCGCAAGAACGCCAGGCCCGGCTTCAAGCGGCCTATTGGCTGTCACGCACCCCGCGCGACATGTCGGCACAAGCATTGGACCCCAGCATCGACTATGCACTGGCCTTACTGGACGGCAGCGACCGGACCGATGCAATCGGCTTCGAACCGCTGACAGGGGGCGTGAATGCAGCCGCCATGGCGCGCGCGCGAACGCTCGACTGGCGTCGCTATCGCTATTCAGCGTTGATCGTTACGGGCGTCGGGCCAGAAGTGCCTGACATGGCGATCAGCCCCTTTGGCAAATATCATCTTCGGCTGGCCGCCAGCCGCTTTGCGCAAGGGGACGCGCCCTTCATCATCGTGACCGGGGGCAAGGCGCATCCCCGCGCGACCCGCTTTGCCGAGGCGGAGCAGATGCGCAACGCGCTGATCGACCGTTATGGCATAGCGGCCGACGCGATCCTGATCGAACCCTATGCCCGGCACACGACCACCAATTTGCGCAATGCGACGCGCCTGTTGATGGCGATGGAGGCACCGATGGATCGCGATGCCGTGATCGTCTGCAACCCCGGCCAGAGCGCTTCGATCGAAAGCCCGCAGTTCGTCATGCGTAACCAGCGGGAGCTTGGCTATCAGCCGGGGCAAGTCGGCCGCCGCCTGTCGCCAACCGAATTGCTGTTCCGTCCCTCCCGCGCATCGGCGCGGATCGATCCGCGCGACCCCCTCGACCCCTGATTTCGGAGCCAAGACGATGCGAACCCTCCTCCTTGCCCTCACCACGATCAGCGCCCTGGCGCTGCATCCGACCGCCGCCCATGCCTGGGGCCAGACCGCCCATGCCGTGATCGACCGTGCGGCGATAGAGGCCATTCCGGAGGACGGGCCGGCCTTCCTGCGCAAGCATATCGACTATATTGCAGCCTCGGCCTCGCTGCCCGACAGTTGGCGGGGGGATGCGGAGAATTTCTCCAAGATGGAGGAAGACCCCAATCATGGCTGGTTTCGGGAACAGTTCACTTTCGTAAAGCCGATCCCGCGGTCACGCTATGAGTTTATCCTGGCGCTCTATAAACATTATGAGACGATAAAGGACAGCGACCCGTACACTGCACAGCGAACTAACGTGCGCTGGACCGGCACCCTGCCCTATGCAGCGATGGAAGCCTATGAACGGTTGATCACCTGCATGCGCTATGTCCGAAAGGCCCAGGCCGAAGGCGGCGATGCGTCAATCCCCGAACAGCATTGCGCCTTTCAGGTCATACGTTTGGGCCATTATATCGGTGATGGGGCGCAGCCGCATCACGACTCTGTCCATTCCGATGGGTGGCGCGGTGACAACCCCAAAGGCTACACCACCGATCGGTCTGTTCATGGCCGGTTCGAAAGCCAATTCGTCGACGGTATGGGCCTGACAGTAGCGGACATTGCGCCGCGCATCGGCGTGCCGCGCCGCCAAAGTGGCGACATGTTCGACGCTGTGCTGGGCTTTCTGAACGAAGCGGGCGACCTGGTGGAAGATCTGTACAAGCTCGAAAAACGCAACGGCTTTGCCGATTTTGCCGACAAGGATGTGCGTGCGTTCGTCTATGACCGGACGACAGCAGGGGCTGCGATGCTGCGCGACATGCTGTGCCGCGCCTGGGCCGAAAGCGCCACGCCGCCCGCGAAAATCACGCCCTCACCGCTCGACGCGAGCAATCCCCGCTTCAACCCGGAAACCGGATCGGCACCGAGTTGAGCCGACGCTGTTGCCGTAAGGCGCGCTTGCTTCGGTAGGCCAGGGCCGTGAGCAGGCGCGCATGGCGGGCGTGGCTGATGTCGTTGGCGCGCATCAGTCCTATCGCGCAAAAGCTGCCGAAGATCGGCACGCCCAGTCCCATGACCAGCATCCCCGCCTGGACCGACGCAGGTTGGATGGTATCAGGCGCATAGCCGAGCCAGCCCAGCGTCCAGCCGATCAGTGCGGTGGAGGCTGCGCCGCTCGCCTTCACCACCACCAGATAGAAGGCGAAAAGTCCGGTTTCGAACCGGCGATGGTAACGCCAGGCGACGACGTCCACGGCATCGGCCAGCAAGCCCCAGGGCAGCATGAAGATGCTGGCGAACCCGAAGCCGATCAGCAGTGTGCAAGCGATCAGGGCGTTCGGCCATGCCAGGCATAGGGCGAACAGCATTATGCCGATGATGCAGACGGCGTGACCCGCGGCCAACAGGGTCGCCTTGCTGAAACGGCCGGTGATCGACGTCCAGGCTAGAACGCCCAGAAATTGGCCGATGGTGAGGCCCAGCAGCAGCATCTTCACCAGATCGGGGCGCTCGATTACATAAGTGCCGATGTAGAGCAGCATCCGGCTGAACATCGGGATGGCAAAGCCGGTGATGAAGGCGAGCAGGGCTAGTGCCAGAATCAGGGGATCGCGCAATGGTATCGCGATGCCATCGTCCCAGCCCGTCAGGTCGGCTGGGCCAGTCGTCCCGCTGTCAGATGCCAGCGCGCTCAGCACCATGGTCCCGGTAAACAAGATACACGCGATGCCGCCAGCCATGGCAAGCCGGCCGAAGTCCCCGGTCCGCCCGGCTGTCTGAACCATGGGCGTGAGGATGATAGCGATTGCCAGCGAACTGATCGTGCTGAAGAACAGGCGATAGCCCGATACGCGGCCGCGCGATCGGCTGTCCGAGGTGACACGTGCCATCAGCGCGTTGTGCGGCACGTCAACCACCGCATAGGCACCGCGAAACAGGAGCAGCCCTGTGGCCACAATCCACAGATCGCGTACGCCGAGCGCTGGCAGGGCATAAAGCAGCGCGAAAGCAGCGCCGCAGGGCATGGCGGCGGCCGCGACCATCCAGCGATAGCCCCGCCCGGTGCGACGCAGGCGGATGACCAGCTTTGCCGCTAATAGGTCAAAGACGAGGTCGCCCAGCACCGCGACCAGCATCAAGGAACCAGCGCTGGTCGGCGATTGGCCCAACAGGTCGGTCAAAAGAAACAGGATGGTGAGATCGGCCCCGGAAAAGAGCAGCGCCTTGCCCATATTGCCGGACGAATAAGCGAACAATCGGCCTTCGCGCCCAACGCAATCGCGCAATCGCCTCCGAAGATACGGGCTCCGATCCAAGGCTTGCGACGGTGTCAGCGCGTTATGTTCACTCAATCTATACCCGCCATCTGATGCATTTGCATTCCGCACTGGCAGCTAGTGCTGCACTCTTACAGTTTGGCGACATTTAGGCCTGTGGGAGGGGCCATTGCGGCCGTGAGCAGAAAACCCCCATTTGCGCTGGTCCGACAAATCACCCTATAGTCGAGACATCTGTGATGAGAAGACGACACCCAGAGTCATGTGTGGCGGTCGATTTGGGATATGTGGATGAAGCGCCAGAAAGCCTCCAGCCTTGCCGACCTTTCCGCGCTGGCCGGCGTTTCCATATCAACCGTATCCCGCGCTTTGGCTGACAATCCGCTTGTCGCGGTCGCTACGCGGGACAAGATAAAAAGGCTGGCGCGCGAGCATGATTTCCAGATCAATGTCGCGGCGCGAAATTTTCGCCTCCAGCGCACGGGTGCTGTCGGCGTAATCTTGCCGCTTGGCCATGAAGCCGAACAGCATTTGACAGACCCTTTCTTCATGAGCTTGATTGCTGCACTCGCTGACGCGCTGTCTGATCGCGGCTACGACCTGCTGTTGTCGCGCGTCATTCCGTCGAACGATCAATGGCTTAAAGCCTTTGTCGAATCCGGCAAAGTCGATGGCGTCATCATTGTGGGCCAGTCGGACCAGATCGACGTGATCGAAACAGTGTCGGCCAACTATGCCCCGCTGGTTGTTTGGGGGGCGTCGATCGCCGGGTACAGCCAGTTGACCGTCGGCTCCGACAATTTCGAGGGCGGGCGTTTGGCCGCACAGCATCTCCTGTCGCAAGGGCGAAAAAGACTGACCTTCGTAGGTAATCCGGCGGTGCCTGAATTTGAGGCGCGCTTTGCCGGCTTCAACGAGGCGATCGCGCAGGCTGGTGCGCCATCAGGAGCAGTCTTGCCATCGCATGTCACGCCAGAAGCATCCTATGCGACGATACGAGCCAATTTCAAGGATGCTACTGTGCCTGATGGTATCGTCGCTGCATCCGACGTCATTGCCCTGAGCGCGCTGCGGGCGATCGCTGATCTTGGATTGCGCGTACCCGATGATGTCGCCGTGGTGGGCTATGATGATGTATTCATTGCCAAGCAGACCATGCCTGCGTTGACCACGATCCGGCAGGATGTTGTGCTGGGCGCGCAGATGATGGTCGATCTGCTGTTCCGGCGCGTGGCGGGTGAAAAAGTCACGTCCATCTCCCTTCAACCGACGCTCGTGCTGCGCGCTTCGGCGTAAACCTCCTTCAAAACCAAGCTGATACCGCTACTGGAATGCGATTTTGCAATCGTTTGTATTTAGTATTGCAATCGTTTGTTATTTGAAATATCTACCGTGCAACAAGATAGTTGCGCATAGGAGAGGGTCATTGAAGGCTGACGCTAAAATCGTGCCCGGCTTGGTGCGTCGGCTTGGCTGCAATGAACATCCAGCCTGGCGCGTCGCATCGCGGCCTTTCCTATTATCTTCTCCGGCCGTTCGTTCCGCCGGGGTGAAGTCGGACCTCCGCCAAGGACTGCACGCTTTGGCGGGGGTCATGACATGGGCGGGCATCACCGCATGAGCGAAATGCCCGCCACGAGCCATTGGACCGCAGACGACGTGCGGCGCATAGATATGGCGGCACCGCCTTGCGCACCCAAGATTCCGGCGCAGCGTCGCGTGATCGAGACGCTTGATCTTTGGGACTATTGGCCGGTGCAGAGGGCGGACGGAAACCCGGCCGAGATAGCGGGCGGCATGTTGTTCGTGGCGTTGTCCGCGCCCATACTGCCCGACCCCGACGCCAGGCATGCGGTGGCGCGGATGCGGCTGCTGCATCGCGTCGGTGCTGACTGGCGTGATTTGGGGCCACTTTTACCGGACGGGCTGTCGCCGGGCAGCCGGGAATGGTCCGGTTCGGCTATCCTTTCGCCCGATGGCGCGACGATCACGCTTTATTATACCGTAGCAGGCGTTCGGGGCGAGCTGGAAACCAGCTTTGCCCAGCGGCTATTCTATAGCTGCGCCGCCTTGACTGTGCAGGGTGACACCATCACGCTCTCTCCCTGGTCGGAGCCTGTGGAGTTTCTGACGCCAGACGATGTCCATTATAGCCGCGACATGGCAGGCGGCGGTGCGGTCGGCACGATCAAGGCATTTCGCGATCCGGCCTTTTTCCGCGATCCGGCCGACAACCAAGACTATATCCTGTTTGCCGGATCAATAGCCAGGTCGCGTTCGGCGTGGAATGGAGCGGTTGGCATTGCGCGGCAGAGCGTTGATCAGACATGGGATATCCTGCCGCCGCTGGTCGAGGCGGATGGGCTGAACAATGAGCTGGAACGCCCGCATGTCATCATGCGGGATGGGCGCTATTATCTGTTCTGGTCGACGCAGACCAAGGTGTTTGCGGCCGATGGTCCGGCTGGACCGACTGGGCTTTATGGCATGGTGGCGGACAGGCTGTTTGGCCCGTGGCGGCCGCTCAATGGGTCTGGGCTGGTGTTCGGCAATCCACCGTCCGCGCCGTTTCAGGCCTATAGCTGGCTGGTGCTGCCGGATCTATGCGTGCAGAGCTTTGCCGACCTGGTCGGATTGGCGGAGCCGCCGCGCGATGTCGTGGAGGCGCGGGCACATTTCGGCGGCACCCCGGCCCCGGAACTGCGGCTTATGATCGACGGCGACAAGGCATGGCTGGCATGACGGCACCGAAAACTCTGATCGCGGGCGTCGAGTTGGGCGGCACCAAATGTATCGCGACGCTGGCGCGGGGCAAGGATATCCTGCGGCAGGAGCGCTGGGCGACCGAAGGGCCGGAGACGCTGGACCGGATTTCCGCGACCTTGGCGGCATGGCAGGACGAACTGCCGTTCGCGGCGATCGGGATCGGCAGCTTCGGGCCGCTATGCCTGGACGCCAGCAATCCACGTTTTGGCCACATGGAGAATACGCCCAAGCCCGGCTGGGCGGGGGCGGATGTGCATGGCCATTTTGCGCGCCGTTTCGCCCTGCCCGTCGGCATCGACACCGATGTGGGTGGCGCGGCCCTGGCCGAAGGGCAATGGGGCGCGGCGATGGGATGTGCGGTGCACGGCTATGCGACGGTCGGGACGGGCGTTGGCCTTGGCCTGGTGGTCGATGGCAAGGCGGTGCATGGCCGCCTGCACCCCGAAGCGGGGCATATGCGTATCCGGCGGACGGCGGGTGATATGTTTGCAGGCGCCTGCCCTGCCCATGGCGATTGTCTGGAGGGGCTGGTCGGTGGTCCGGCGCTTGCGGCGCGGGCGAACGGTGCATTGGCCGACATGACGGATGACGATCCGCTCTGGGATCGGGTGGGGCGGGAGTTGGGTGAATGGGTGGCGATGCTGATCCTGTGCGTGTCGCCCCAGCGCCTGGTAATCGGCGGCGGCGTGCTGGATTACCGTCCGACCCTGTTTGCCAGAATACGGGTCGCCGTTGCCGACAATCTCGGCGGCTATCTGGCGGGTCTTGATCTCGATGCTCTACAGTCGCTCATCGTTCCGCCGGCCCTGGGACGCGATGCGGGGCCGCTAGGAGCGATTATCCTGGGGCAGAATGCATTGAGGGAGAGTCAGTTATGAGGGGATTGCGCTATTGCGGCATAACCGCAGCGATGATTGCGCTGAGCGGCTGCACATCATTGACCGCTGTCGCGCCGACCGCAGCCATCGGCGATCGGTGCGCCGCCTTTGCATCGACAGTGCAAGGCCATTGGCCCGACGCCTCGACGCGCGTGACCAGTGCTGTGTTCGTGCCGGAAGGGCCAGCGGCCAAGCCTGATCCACGAGGCTTTCAATATGACAGCACGGTCCCCTTGAAGGCGCATTGCGATGTTCAGGCCGTGATGGCCGAACGGCAGGGCGCGGACGGTCAGAGCTATGCGATCAAATTCCATTTGCGCCTGCCGATGGAGTGGAATGGGCGTTTCCTGTTCCAGGGCGGCGGTGGCACCAATGGCGATGTCGGCAATGCCCTGGGCGCGCTGGCCGGTGTCGGTCTGGTCACGCCAGCGCTTGCGCAGGGCTATGCAGTGGTCAGCCAGGATTCGGGCCATGACAATACGGTCAATAGCGATCCGGCCAAGGGCGGTGCGGTGGCGTTCGGCTTCGACCCCGACGCGCGGCGCAACTATGCCTATGCGTCATTGGGGGCGGTGGCCGATGCGGCGAAGGCTGCGATCGCGACCTTTTATGGCAGCGCGCCGCGCTATTCCTATTTCGCGGGCTGTTCCAAGGGGGGGCAGGAAGGGTTGGCGCTGGCCCATCGCTATCCTGACGCCTTTGACGGTATCATTGCGGCGGCGCCGGGCATGTCGCTGCCGCGGGCGGCGCTGGCGCAGGCCTGGGACGTGCAGACATTTGGACGCCTCGTGCCGCCCGGCTCCGATGGCGTACGGCCGTTCGGGCAATTGGCGAACACATTTTCGACCAGCGAATTGGGGATCGTCCGAAAGGCCATACTAAAGGCATGCGACGCCAAGGATGGCGTGGCTGATGGTCTGGTGTCGCATTATGGCCAGTGCGGTAATGAAGATGTGCTGCCGGTCCTGCGCGGTTTTGCCTGTACCGGACAGCGAAACGGACAATGTTTGTCCAATTTGCAGATCGATGCGCTTGTCCGGTCCATGGCCGGTCCGCGCAAGAGCGACGGGTCGCCCCTCTATGTCCGTTTTCCCTGGGATGGCGGGATTGGCGAGCCGGGCTGGGCAGTGTGGAAATTGGGATTGGCCAGGGAAGGCGTCCCGGCGCTGAGCATCGTGATCGGCGGATCGGCCCTGTCCGCCATCTTCCAGACGCCGCCCAAGCTGGTCGCCGCCGATCCGCAGGGCATGATGCAATGGCAGATGGCCTATGATTTCGATCGGGACGCCGACGCCATATATCGCGCGCAGGCCCCCTTCCCGGCTTCGGGCTGGGATATGATGTCGGCGCGGTCGCCCGATATCGATGGTTTCCGGGCGGCTGGCGGCAAGCTGATCGTGCCGCATGGCGCGGCCGATCCGGTCTTCTCGCTGGACGACACGCTGCAATGGTATCGGGAGGTCGACGCCCGCTATGCAGGCAAGGGCGCGGACACCGTGCGCGTCTTCCCCGTGCCCGGCATGAACCATTGCGAGGGCGGGCCGTCGACCGATCGCTATGACGCCTTTGCCGCGATGGTCGATTGGGTCGAGCAAGGCCGTGCGCCCGAACAGCTCAATGCCGCGGCCCCTGCGGCCAGTCCCTGGCCGGGTCGTACCCGTCCGATCTGCCGATACCCCGCCTATGCCCGGTATAAGGGCCAGGGCGATGTCGAGAAAAAGGAAAGCTTCGAATGCGTAAGAGGATGATAGGTCGGCTTGCCCTTGGGGTTATCGCGATGCAGGCGGCGCTGCTGCCGATGCAGGCGGTGGCGGCAGACGATGATCGCTGGGTGGCGAGCTGGGCGTCCAGCCCGTCTTTGCCGGTCGCCAAGCTGCCCTTCGAATTCTGGGAACCGGCACCGGAAGTGCAGGGCACAATCCGCTATCATCTGCGTCTGAGCGCGGGTGGGACGAAGGTTCAGGTGCGCCTGTCGGGCGACACCCAGCCGACTGATGTCGCGATCGGCAGTGCGACCATTGCCCTGGCCGATGCGCAGGGCCGGGTCGATGCGGCCAGCATCCGTCCCTTGACCTTTTCCGGCGCACGATCCGCAAGGCTGCCCGCCGGGGCGCCGCTCCTGTCCGACCCGCTGTCGCTACAGGTGAAGCCCGGCGCGGTGGCGGTGGTCAGCGTCTATCTGCCCGCCAAGGTGATTTTGCCGCAGGCCGACCCCAATCATCGCGCCGAATGGGCGATCGGGAGCGACCAGACCGGATCAGCGACGTTGCGCGGTGCCAAGCCGGTATCGAGCCGTGAAATCGTGACATCGGTATTGGTTCAGTCGGACAAGGACGCCCGGACCATCGTCGCTTTTGGCGATTCCATCACCGATGGCTTTGGGGCCAAAGATCCGCTGCTGCGCGGTTGGCCGGGGCAACTCGCCAAGATGCTGGCCGCCAAGGGGATCGCCAATGTCGGCGTCGCCAATGCAGGCATCGGCGGCAATCGGGTGCTGCGCGAGGAAGTCGGGCCAAGCGGCCTGGCGCGGTTCGACCGCGATGCGCTGGCTGTGCCGGGCGTTACCGACATCGTCCTGCTGGAAGGGATCAACGATCTGGGGCTGAGCGGACTGGACAATCCACGCTCAGACGGGCTGCATGACGCGATCACCGCCGATGACCTGATCGCGGGCTATCGCCAGATGATCGCGCGGGCGCGGGCGCAGGACATCAAGGTCCATGGCGCGACGCTGACGCCGTTCCTCGGATCGACCTTTCCGGGCTATGCGACGCCCGCCAAGGAAGTGATCCGCCAGGCCATCAACCAGTGGATTCGTACCAGCGGCGAGTTTGACGGCGTGATCGATTTCGACGCCGCCGTCCGCGATCCGGCCGCGCCCGACCATATCCTCGCCCAATATGATTGCGGCGACAAACTCCACCCATCGGACGCGGGCTATGCCGCCATGGCCAAGGCCGCATGGGATCATTTTAACTTTTAGCATCGTGTTATAACAATAGCTTAGGTCGATTTTTTATAACGATCCCGGCTAAAATCTAGGGAGAGTATCGTGCATCGTTTCTCATTTCTGTTCGTCGGCGCGAGCATCGCCGCCTTGTCCTGCCCAGCATTTGCCCAAGATCCAGCGGCCCCTCAGGCGCAAGCGGACATGGCCGACAATTATGGCGGCGACATCATCGTTACCGCGCAAAAGACGTCCGAAAAATTGTCCAAAGCGCCGGTCGCCATCAGCGTGGTGTCGCAGGATAGCCTGACCCGCCAGGGCATTGATTCCGCCGCGGCGCTGACCAGCACGGTGCCCGGCCTGCAATCAAGCCAGAACGGCTTTGCCATTCGCGGCATCGGCAGCAACAACAGCTTCAGCGGTTATTCGACGGTCGCGACGCAGATTGACGGCATCTATGATCCGTCCGCCGCCGTGCTGACGCTCGGCCTGTTCGACCTTGGTTCCGTCGAAGTGCTGCGCGGGCCGCAGGGCACCGTTTATGGCCGCAATGCGACCGCAGGCGTCGTCAATATCAATACCGCCGATCCGGGCAAGGATCTGGGCTTCAATGCCGATATTCAATATGGCCGGTTCAACGAAGTGCGCGCCCGCGCCGCCGTTGACCTGCCGATCAGCGATGCTTTCGCCCTGCGCATCGCCGCCTATCGCCAAGTCGATGACGGGTTCGAAGGCAAATATGGCGCTCGGCAGAATTACAACAAGACCGACCAGGCCGGCTTGCGCGTCAACAGCATCCTGCGTCTGGGCGACAGCCTGACCTGGCGCCTGTCGCTCAACTATGGGGAAAATAAGGGCACGATCCCGCTCACCTATATGCGCAGCCGCAACGTCTATCCCGACGCGGATATTGCGGCCGGGGTCTTCGGCCCGATCCAGACCATCTATGATGAGGTCATCAATCCGGGGCAGGATCTGGTCACCGATAATCAGATGGACCTGAAATATTATGCCGCCCGGTCGCGCCTGACCTGGCAGGCGACGGACGCGCTGTCGCTCACCTATCTGGCGGGCTATTCGGTGCTGAAGAATAATGGCGTGGATTCCGCGACCGGCGTGTTCACGCAGCAGAATATCAACCGCCGTACCGAAACCCAGTCGCATGAACTGAACGTCAATTATAATGCGGGCCGGTTCGACCTGGTGCTGGGCGGCTTCCTCTATCAGGACAAGCAGCCGTCGGGCACGCGCCTGCTGCATGCCGGCGACACCGCGCCGGCGCCGTTCGGCAGTGTCCTCAATGCGGCTGGGCTCGCCAAGGTCGCAGGCACAGGCGATAATATCACGACCATCAGCGGCGTCGATGTCGTGACCTCTTATCGCGGTCAGGGCACCAAGTCTCAGGCGGTGTTCGGCCAAGGCACCTATGAACTGGCACCGGGCCTGAAAATCCTGGGCGGCGTGCGGTCGACTTGGGAGCAGGTCAACCAGCGCAATATCGAACTGGTTTGCCCCGGCGACACGATCACATTGGAAAATATCAGCGCGACGAGTTGCCCCGGCATCCCCTTCGTCTATGCCCTGTCCGACGACACCAACCGGCCGGAGGCCAAATTTTCCAATGTCAGTTGGAAAGCGGGCGTGAATTATGAAGTGACGCCGGAAACGCTGGTCTATGCCAGCGTTGGCACGGGTTTTCGCGGCGGCGGGTTGGAAGCCACCGGCAACGCGCCGCAGTTCCGGCAATATCAGCCCGAAACCGTCACCAATTATGAGATCGGCGCACGCAGCTCGCTAATGGGAGGCAAGCTCTATCTTGCCGCCACGGCGTTCAACATGGACTATAAGGATCTGCAGGTATCGAGCATCGTGCTCAATCCGCTGACCAATCAGGTGTCGGCGGTAACGACCAATGCCGCGACGGCGCGGTTGCGCGGGATCGAACTGGAAGCGATCGTCCGGCCGACGAGCAATGACCGGATCAGCGGCTTTGTATCCTATCTCGACGCGAAGATCCGGTCGTTCCCGACGGCATCGGATAATCTCAATTCGGCCAGCGGCAATTATAACGGCGTCACGGGCGCGTTCGGCAACCTGCCCCTGCCCACCAACGTCGTGCGTGACGTGTCGGGCAATGAACTGCCCAATGCGCCCAAGTGGAGCGCGCGGGTGAGCTATGCGCATATCTTCGATCTGGGCGGTGCGGGTAGCCTGACGCCGAGCGTGGATTTCTACGTTCAGTCGCGGACGTTCAGCGACATTCAAAATTATGCGCAGAGCCGCCGGGCCTCCTATACCAAGACCGACCTCAACCTGCGGTATGAAACCGAAGATGGGCAATTGTCGATCACCGGCTTCGTCAACAATCTGGAGAATGAGCGCGTGGCCAATAATCTGGTGACGGTGTGGAGTTCGACCACCGCCAACTATGATCCGCCGCGTACCTATGGCGTGCGGCTCGGCATGCAATTCTAAGCTAAGATGGGGCGTCCCAGAGGGACGTCCCATTTTTTTCGGAAAGGGTAGCATCATGGCCGACACGCAATTCCCGAGCGACCCGCAGACGCGCCGCAGTGTGTTGTTGGCCGCTGGCGGACTGGCGGCCGTTCCCGTCATGGCAAAAGCGGCCGCGCCTGCGCCCGTGGCAGAGGACATTCCCAAGGCGGAATTCGTCTATGAGGCGATCGTGACATTGGGGCCGCCCGAAGAGATTGGCGAGACGCCGCATGGCAAGCGTGTGCGCATTCCCATCATCGGCGGCACGTTCAAGGGGCCACGGATCAGCGGCACCATTTTCCCCGAAGGCATGGACTGGCAATTGATCCGCCCGGACGGGATGACCGAATTGGAGGCGGCCTATCTGATGCGGGAGGCCGACGGCACCGTGATCCATATCCGCAACAGGGGCGTGGCGGGCAAGGACTATGCAAGGACCGCCGCCGTGTTCGAAGTGCCGAATGGGCCGCATGCCTGGCTGAACGAAGCCGTGTTCGTGGGAACCGTTGGCGCAGTGCCGGAGATGGACAGCCCCGCCGTGCGCATACGCATGTACAAGCTGGTTTAGGACCGCAGACAGATGGCACGCATTCGTTGGCTCACCTATTTGATGTTCCTGATGTTCGCGATGACATCGGAATCGGTTGGGGTGATCATTCCGTCGGTGATCCGGCAATTTGGCCTGGGCATGACGGCGGGCGGTGCCTTTCACTATGCGACGATGAGCGGCATTGCGCTGGGCGGCGTGTTGCTGGGATCGCTGGCGGATCGGTTCGGGCGCAAGCCGACGATTTTGGTCGGCCTGGCGCTGTTCGGCCTGAGCGCATCCCTGTTCGCCTGGGTCAGCAGTTTCGGCCTGTTCCTGGTCCTGCTGTTTGTCGGCGGGCTTGCGGTCGGCATTTTCAAGACGGCGGCGCTGGCGTTGATCGGCGACATATCGACATCGACGCGCGCGCATACGGCGACCATGAATGTGGTCGAGGGGTTTTTCGGCATCGGCGCGATCATCGGGCCAGCGATCGTCGCCTATCTGCTGTCGCATGATGCGTCGTGGAAATGGCTCTATCTGATCGCCGCCGCGCTGTGCGGGTTGCTCATGATCCTCGCCTGGCGCGTCCCCTACCCGCCCGTGCAGGCGAGGACGGAAAGCGCGCCGATGGCCGACATGCTGGCAATGATGCGCAATCGCTATGCGCTGGCCTTCAGCAGCGGGATCATGCTCTATGTGGGCGTGGAGACCGCCATCTATGTGTGGATGCCGACATTGTTGGCGGGCTATGCGGGGCCGGGCTGGCAATGGGCAGCCTATGCGCTGTCGATCTTCTTCATCCTGCGCGTTATCGGCCGTTTTGCAGGTTTCTGGCTGCTGGAGCGATTCAACTGGACCGCGGTACTGGCCTTTTGCGGCGTTGCGATCCTGCTCTGCTTTGCGCTGGCCATTTTTGGCGGGCGGCCGATGGCGGTGATGTCGCTGCCTTTGTCGGGCCTGTTCATGTCGGTGCTGTATCCGACGCTCAATTCCAAAGGCATTAGCTGCTTTCCCAAGCCGCAGCATGGTGCGATTTCGGGTGTGATCCTGTTTTTTACCTGCGTCAGTGCGGTGATCGCGCCGCTGGCGATCGGGTTGATCGGCGATTATTTCGGCGATGCCATTTATGGCTTTTATCTTGCGACGCTGTTTGCGGCGATACTGGCAGCGGGGCTGGTGCTCAACATGCTCTTTGATCCGGCGAGCGGGGAGCTGGCAAGGCGGGGCGCGCTCGACTATCGGGCGTGAGCGGACCTTACATAAAAGCTGCTGACAGGCGGGCCGATTTGAAGGATAGACGTTCCTTTATTTGGGACGGGTGACGGGCAAGATATGAGCGATAGCGACGACAGCAAGGAACCGGGCGTCAAGGGCACGCAAACGCTGATGCGCGCGCTCGACATCATGGACGAGGTGATTGACGGGCCGATCCGTGCCGCCGACCTGGCACGCAAGCTGGGGATGAGCAAGACCACCGCCCACCGCTTGGTGCAGGCGCTTAAGTCCCGCAATTATCTGGCGGTAACACCTGATGGTTTCGCGCTTGGCCCGAAATTGCTGCAACTGGGCGTGCTGGCGACCGAGCAGATCGACTTCGTGCGGATTGCCCGGCCGTTCATGGAATTATTGTCCGAACGCAGCGGTTTTTGCGTGTTCGTGGGCAAGCGGGAGGGGGATTTTTCCCGCCATCTCGACCGGGTGACGGGAACGCAGCGACTGCGCGTGGCGACGGCACCGGGCGATCGTCGGCCGATCGCGGAGACGGGCCTGGGTAAGGCCTTGTTGCTGGACGAGGATGAGGCGACGTGGGAGCGGCTCTATGTTGCGGCCAAGGGTGGCAAGCCATCGCGCGCGGCAATCAATAGCTTCATTGCCGAAATGCGGGCGCATAAGGCGCGCGGCGAAGTGTGGCACGACAGCGAACTGGGCGATGGCGTACGTTCGATCGCAACCCCGGTCCGCGACGCGAAGGGTCAGATCTGTATCGCCATCTCGATCGCCAGCGCCGCCCATTATCTGACCGACGAAGTCCGCGCGACTTTGGCGCCACAGGTGATGCGATCGGCCGAGCAGATCGGTGCCGCTGTGGGATATAACGGCCCCCGCTGAGCCGAATGTAGCCCCCGTAAACAATAAGGGCGCGATCATTGTGATGATCGCGCCCTTTAGGTTGGGGGAGGAGAGTGTCTTTACATCCGGTAGGTCACGCCGAAGGTGAAGGTCCGGCCGATGCGCGTTTCGAACAAGGTGTCCTGCCGCACGCTGTCGGTATAGAGGCGGTTCTGTTCATCGGTCAGGTTCTGGGCCTCGACGATGAACTTGAGCCGATCGGTCACGGCAAACGAGGCCGATGCGTCCATGTAGAAGGTCTTGGCATTGCCGACCAGATCGCTGCCCGGCGAGGCGGGGATGCCGCGGATGAACTTGTCGCGGAAATTGCCCGTGGTGCGGATGCTGAACTTCTCATCCTCATAATAGAGCGTGCCCGACGCCGTGTTCTTCGACAGGCCGACAAGGTCCGCCGTGGTGGTCACCGTCGGCACACCGTTTACGCTGGCAAGGATATAGTCGATCTTCGACGTGACATGGGTGAAGTTCGCCAACATGCCGAAATTGCCGAGGAAACCGTCGAAGAAGGTAAAGGGGATCTGCGCGTTGAGTTCGATGCCCTTGAGCGGGCCGCCCGGCGTATTGAACGGCTGCGACACGTTGAAGGGTTCGCTGGGGTCGGTGTTGCTGTTTTCGAGCAGACCATTGGGCAGGCCCAACTGGTTGAACGGAATGAGGCTGTTCACATTCTGGACGAAGCTCTTGATGTCCTTGTAGAAGAAGGCGGCGGACAGCAGCGAGCCGGGACGGAAATACCATTCCACCGCGACGTCGAACGTGTTGGCACGGATCGGGTCGAGGAAGGGATTGTTGATATTGCCGACGCGGGTGACCGGGTTGACGCCGCTGGTGGGGGTCAACAGGCCCAATTCCGGGCGCGCCAGCACCTTGGCACCGGAGAAGCGCACCAGCAGATTTTGCACGGGTTCGATCACGATATTGGCCGAAGGCAGCCAGTCGTCATAGACATTACGGGCAGCAGCGAACCGTCCGGCAAGGCCGGTGGGCGTCGTGGCGCTGGCGACCTGGATATAGCCCGACGAGAACATGTCGGTCTTGACGTAGCGCACGCCTGCATCGCCGCGCACGCTGAAACCGATAGCATCTTGAAGGTCGAAATTGGCCATTACATAGCCGCTTGTGACCTCTTCGCGGACCCGGCTACGGCCACCGCCGCATTCGACGCCGCAATAACGTACCGCGTCGAAGCCGAAGGTATCGGCCCATTTATCAGCATCTATCGCTGCCCAGCCACTGGGCGCACCATTGCCCCATAGCTTGTCGACGCCGCCGATGGTGGTCGTGATGTCCGCCAGCGTCGTGCCAGCAGGCAGGGCGCGGACCACCGTGTCGGCATTGAAGGGCCGCAGGAAGGTGGAGAGGAAGTCGCTGCGCCGATACTGGCCGCCCGCCCGGATCGAGAAGGCTTCGCTCGCCTTCCACGTCAGGTTCGCGCCAGCGGTGAGATTATCGGTCTTGTTGCGGGACGGCTTGCCCTGGAAGCTGAAGCCGCCGCGTACGGTCCCATCGGCGAGCGGCGGCGCATAGGCGAAGCTGGCGGGGTTATTGACGTCCGTGCCAAAGCCAAGCACCGGCGTACTGCCGCCGTCGCGGAAGTCGATCGAGAAACCATCGACATCGACGGCATCCATGAAGGTCTGCAGGCGCTTCTTGCCGTTCCAGATCGAGCGATTGAACCCGACGATCGCGTCGACGGTCAGGCTGTCGTTCAGCTCGCGCTTGAAATTGACATTGGCCTGTTTGAAGGTCGAGACGAAATTGTCGACCAGACCTTCGGAGCGGACATCGACGCCGTCGAATACGCCGTGGACCAGCGATCCATTCTCGTCGAATTCGATCTCGCGCACCGATGTCATCGGCTGACCCAGGTTCGAGGCATTACGCGCGAAGGACACGGCGGCGATATAATTGTCGCGACGGGTCACTTCGAACCGCGAATAGAGGAAATCGACGGAGATATCGGTCTGGTCGTCCGGCCGATATTGCAGGGTCAACGATCCGCCGATCCGTTCCTGCTTCTGTTCGCTGTTGAGATAGCGCGGCAGGCGGGGGAAGAAGGCGCCGCTGCCTGGTGTTCCTTCCGCGCCCTCGCGGCGCAGATTCTGGATCGTGTCATAGGCCGCCTGCGTGCTGGTGCGCGGGTTGCCGTTGCTGCAATTTGCGGCCGTTACGCCGCGCGTCGCCAATTGTTCAGGCGTCTGGCCTGCCGTATTGATCGGCGCGCCCAGCGGTGAACAGAAGCCGCCATTGATATTGGCAGGCAGCAGATCGACGGCGGAATAGCCGACTTCACGCAGGTTGCGCTGTTGATAGGCGACCGACCCCAATATGCCGAAACCACTATCGCCGAACTGCTTGGAAACCAGCAGCGAGGCGCGCGGATCGACCTTTTTCGACAATTCGTTATAGACGCCGCGCGCCGTCATCGAGAGGACGAAGTCATCCTTCTGATCGAAGGGCTTGGGTGCCGACAGATCGACGGTCGCACCGAGCGAGCCTTCCTCGATATCGGCCGAGGGTGTCTTGCGCACCGAGAGGGCCGAGAAGATTTCGGTGGGGAAGACATTGAAGTCGAAGCTGCGGCCATTATTGCCCGCGCCATAAATGTCCGAGCCGCCGGTCTGGGCCGTGCCTTCCATGCCGTTGATGCGGACGCGGGTGAACCCGGCACCCAGGCCACGAACCGAGATGTTGCGGCCTTCGCCACCATCGCCGCGCGCAAGCGCCACGCCGGGCACGCGCTGCATCGATTCAGCGAGGTTAGAGTCGGGGAATTTGCCGATGTCTTCGGCCACGATCGAATCGATCGCTGCCGCTTCACGGCGTTTCATGCCGAGCGCGCTGTCGAGCGAGGCGCGGAAGCCGGTGACGACGATATCGGCGGTTTCGGATTGATCCGCGACGGGCTGATCCTGGGCGATGGCGGGGACCGCCACAAGCAGCGTGGTGGCAATCGCGATCGCCGAACTGCAGCGCGCAAATGCGGAACGGGTGTGCAACATGACTTCCTCCCCTATTGACCGATCGCCATCATACGACGACGCCAGAATGTCCCACTATGTGGATTGTGGTATCATTCTATACTGCAAGCCCTAAGATGGGAAGGGAAATCATAATGTGATTTTCTTATCCACATTGTGGGATATAATTATTTGCATTAAAAAGGCCGTTACCCCTGTTTTTATCCCTATATATGGACTATAATCCTACTTATAGGGTTTATATTGGCTTCTGCACGGGCCGATATTCTGGGGGGAGCGTGGCGTTCTCGCGGCGCTCCCCCGCTCTTGCACGTCTGCAAAGGGTCATGTCATGCCGTCCAGCGCTGCGCTCTTCCTGATGCTGGCGGCCGCTGCCGGGGGGCAGACGATCGACCTTAACCGCGACTCGCTGCAACCCTATCAGGCGGCAAACCACGGCGTCGAGCCGGGCGGCAGTGCACAGGGCTTCGCCTATTCCATCGCACTGCCCGAAGGTCGCTATCGCGTGACCTTGCAATTGGGAGACCAGGCACGGGCGGGCGATACGACGGTCAAGGCCGAGGCGCGCCGCCTGATGCTGCGCTCTGTACGCACCCGCAGGGGGGAAGAGGTCGAGCGCCGCTTCCTGGTGGATGTCCGCACGCCCGCGCTGCCGCCGCCACCGCCCACGGCACCGAGTGGCGACCGGGCGCGGATCGATGCGCGTGATGCGCAGGAATTTACCTGGGACGATAAGCTGACGCTGGAGTTCCTCGGCCAACCGGCGGTCCGGTCGATCCGCATCGAGCCGGTCACGGCCCCGGCCATCTTTCTGGCGGGTGATTCCACCGTCACCGATCAATATGCGGAACCCGCGGCGAGTTGGGGCCAGATGCTGCCCGCGATGCTGGATGACCGGATCGTCGTCGCCAATCACGCCAAGTCGGGTGAGACGCTCAAATCCTTCCTGACCAGCTTGCGTTTCGACAAATTGCTGTCGGCGATGCGGCCGGGCGACTGGCTGTTCATCCAGTTCGGCCATAATGACCAGAAGCAGCAATGGCCGCAGACCTGGGTCGCAGCGGATTCGACCTACCCCACCTATCTGCGCGCCTATATCGCCGAAGCGCGGCGGCGCGGCGCGCAGCCAGTGTTGGTGACATCGCCCGAACGGCGCAATTTCGATGCGCAGGGCAAGATCGTCGATACGCTGGGCGACTATGCGGCAGCGGTGCGGAAGGTGGCGGTGGAGGACGGCGTGCCGCTGATCGACCTGAACGCGGATAGCCGAGCCATCTATGAGGCGCTTGGTCCTGATCGGGCACCCGCCGCTTTCAACGATGATGGCAGAGACAAGACCCATCATAATAATTATGGCGCGTGGCTGCTGGCCAGCACCGTGGCTCAGCGCATCCGTGACGGCATCCCGGCGCTGGCTCCGCATGTCACCGCCGATACTTTCGTCCCTACCCACCCGCCGGCCGCGGAGCAGATCGCTATCGCCCCCAGCCTGATCCACAGCGATCAGCGCCCCGCCGGGAAGTGAGCCAAACCACTGACCACCTTCTCAATACAAATCCCATGGCTGTGACGTTGACGAACAATAGGGACGATGTTACCAAATATAGGTCACAGGTTCCATAATGTGGTTTATAAGGGAAGAGCCGAGATGTCGATCCACGCCTTCAAGATGCAGTTGAAGCCCGGCGTCGTGGACGAATATCGTCGCCGCCATGACGAAATATGGCCCCAACTGACCGACGTGCTGCGCCGGTCGGGTATCTCCGATTATTCCATCTTTCTGGATGAAGATACACTCAGCCTGTTCGCGGTGCTGACGCTGGCGGCGGAGAATCAGCGCGAGACGCTGCCCGATCATCCGGTGATGCAGAAATGGTGGGCCTATATGGCACCATTGATGGAGGTCGAGCCGGACAACCGGCCCAAGGAATGGCCGCTCCCCCTGCTGTTCCACATGGATTGATCCGACCGATGCGCTCCTTCTTTGCCGCCCTGCTGCTGGGCTCGGCCCTGGCTATCCCTGCGATGGCGCAGGTTGCCAAGCCTACCGCCAACCTGTCCGCTCCGGTCAAGAGCTTCGGCCGCGTCTCCTATGATGCGCGATCGCTGATGATCGATGGCGAGCGCAAGATCATCTGGGGCGGGGAATTCCACCCCTTCCGCCTGCCCTCGCCCGACTTGTGGCGCGACATCTTGCAGAAGATGAAGGCGAGCGGGTTCAATACCGTCGCCCTCTATTTCGACTGGGGCTATCATAGTCCCAAGCAGGGCGTGTACGACTTTACCGGCATCCGCGACCTCGACCGGCTGCTCACCATGGCGGAAGAGGAAGGTCTCTACGTCATTACCCGCGCCGGTCCCTATGTGAATGCCGAACTGTCGCGCGGTGGTTTTCCTGGCTGGCTGGTCAACCAGCGCGCGCGTGCGCGCACCGACGACCCGGATTATCTCAAGGCGGTCGATGAATGGCTGGACCAGATCAACCCGATCATCGCGCGGCACCAGATCAATACGGACAAGCGGCGCAAGGGCGGCGTCATCCTGCACCAGATCGAAAACGAACTGGCGCTCACCACGCCTGCACAGCGGCGCTATATGGATCATCTCTATGCCAAGGCGCGTGCCGACGGCATCACCGTGCCGATCTTCCACAATGATCAGGGCCGCAATGGCTATTGGACGCCGGAATCCTCGACGGTCGAGAAGGTCGTAACCGGCCCCAATGATATGTATGCGTTCGATGGCTATCCCGGCGGCACCTGCACCGTCACCGGCCAGCCGACACGCGATGTCGCCGCGCCCGATTGGGGCTATTATGGCACGGGCGGGGCGAAGGGCGGCGCGTCGGCCTCGCCCGATACGCCGGGATTTGCGGCTGAGTTCGGTGGCGGCTGGTTCGACTATTGGGGGTCGAACGGCGGCTATGAGTGCAACGCGATCCAGCGCGGCAAGCGGTTTCAGCGGGTCTTCTATGGCACGAACCTGGCCAACGGCATCGGCATCCAGAGCTTTTACATGACCTATGGCGGCACAAGCTGGGGCTGGTTGCCCGGCCCGGTGGTGTTCACCAGCTATGATTATGGCGCGGCGATTTCCGAACCCCGTGCGCTGCGCGAAAAGGCGCAGGAGATGAAGCAACTGGGCGGCCTGATCGCTTCCGTTCCCGATCTGGCGGGCATGATCCCGGCCGGGCCGGTCGACATCACATCACCCAATATCCAGATTTATCATAATAAAAGCCCGGAGACTGACGCCCGTTTCCTGATGGTGACGCACAAGCCGTCCAACGGGCAGACGAACGACAGCTTCTCCTTTACCGCCGACCTGCCCGATGGCCGTTATACCGTGCCGATGCGCCTCAATGGCTTTGACGCGAAATGGCTGGTGGCGGGCGTGACGTTGGGTGGGCAGAGACTGGTCTATTCCACATCGGAACTACAATCGGCGCAGCGGCAGGATAAGGGTGACCTGATGCTGCTCTATGGCCGCGCTGGGGAGCCGGGCGAGACCGTGCTGCGCTACATCAGCGCGCCGACCGTGACCGTGATCGAGGGGGAAGCCACCAGCCGTTTCGACACGGCGAAGGGTGACTTGAAACTCAGCTACAGCCATCAAGGTCGCGCCATCGTGCGGATCGAGGGTGGCGGGCGGCCGCCGCTGACGGTGATCCTTGGCGACGAAGCCGAAGCCGTCCGCTACTGGCGGCAGGGCGACATGTTGATCCGTGGTCCGGAACTGGTGCGCCATGCGACGGTGAAGGGCGGCACGCTGGCCCTGACCGGCGATACCGCGACGCAAAGCCCGCTCGAAATCTGGGCGCCGGGCGCTATCCGCAGCGTGACGTGGAACGGCACGAAGATCGCCACCCGCGCCACGCCATCGGGCAGCCTTGCCGCCACGCAGCCGCTCGTCGGTCCTGCTACGTTCGCGCTGCCCGCGCTGACCGACTGGCGCATGGCCAAGGGTTCGCCGGAAGCGGACCCGGCGTTTGACGACAGCGGCTGGCAGGCGATCGACAATCGCGCATCGGCCAGCATTACCGCGCGGCCCGACGGGCAGCCGAATATGGGCATGGACGCCTATGGCTTCCACGATGGCGATGTCTGGTATCGCGGCCGCTTCACCGGCACGCCCGATGCCAAGGCGCTGTCGCTCTATTATGGCGCGGGCGGGTCCGGGCTGGTGCAAGCCTGGGTCGACGGGCAATTTATCGGCGAAGCGGAAACGCCAGGCGGCCTGCCCCGGCCGATCACCACCGGCACGGCGCGCTTTGCCTTGCCCGCCAGTGCGCAGAGCGGCGAGCATATCCTGTCCGTCATGGTCCGCAACAATGGTCATAATTGGGATTTGGACAGCGATGATTTCCACAAGGAAGCGCGTGGCCTGATCTCCGCATCGCTGGAAGGTGGCTCCAGCGGGCGCAGCTTCGCCGTGCCGATTATGTGGAAGATTCAGGGCAAGCGCGGCGGCGAAACGCTGGCCGATCCGACACGCGGTCCAGCCAATAATGGCGGCCTCTATGGCGAGCGCATGGGATGGCATCTGCCCGGCTTCGATGACAAACGCTGGGCGAAGGCGACCGTCCCCGCCGCGCAGGCAGAAGCGGGAACCAGTTGGTATCGCACCAGCTTCGACCTGGCCGTGCCCAAGGGGCAGGACGCGACCATCGCGCTCAGCTTCGGCGACGCGACCAAGCCGCGATCGCCGGTTCGCTATCGCGTGCTGATGTTCGTCAATGGCTGGAACATGGGGCAGTTCATCGCCCATGTCGGGCCGCAGCGTACCTTCCCCATCCCCGAAGGCATATTGAACCACCGGGGCAAGAACCATGTTGCGCTGGCCGTCACATCCGACGGGCAGCCCGGCGATGCGCTCGAAGCCGTGCACCTCGTCATCCTTCATTCCGTGAAAGGCGGTCTGCCAGTGCAGATGGTTACCGCGCCAAACGCACCTTCAGACCTTAAGGAGTAAGAATAAGTGGCCGCACTCAATCATGATGTCCCGCGCGCCCAAGTGGTCGACGCCATCGACCGGCTGATGGACAATCTCGTCAATATCAAGGACGAGACCGGCGAGTTCCTGCTCCATCTGGAGGATGGCCGCATCATCGACACCAAAGGTTGGGCCGGGTGGGAATGGACCCATGGCATCGGCCTGTTCGGCATGTGGCGTTATTATGAGCAGACCGGCGACCAAAAAGCGTTGGGCATCATCAAGCAATGGTTCGAGGATCGCTTTGCCGAAGGCACGCCGACCAAGAATATCAACACCATGGCGCCCTTCATCACGCTCGCATATCTGTATGAGCATGAGCCTGACCCGCGCTACATCCCCTATCTCGACACCTGGGCAGAATGGTTGATGGCGCCCGATGGCCTGCCCAAGACCGAAGAGGGCGGGTTTCAGCATATCGTCTATAATGACGAAAATCCGGGCGAAATGTGGGACGACACGCTGATGATGTCGGTGCTGCCGCTGGCCAAGATCGGCCTGCTGCTGAACCGCCCTCACTATGTCGAGGAAGCCAAGCGCCAGTTCCTCATCCACATCAAATATCTGTTCGATACCAAGACGGGCCTGTGGTTCCATGGGTGGGATTTCAACGGCCGTCATAATTTTGCAGAAGCGCTGTGGGCGCGCGGCAATTGTTGGGTAACGATCGCCATCCCTGAAATCATCGAGATTCTGGATTTGCCCCAAGGCGATGCGTTCCGCACCTTCCTGATCGACACGCTGGCCGCGCAGGTGAAGACATTGGCGCAGACGCAGGACACCGATACGGGCCTGTGGCACACGCTGATCGTCGATCCGACCAGCTATCTGGAAGCGTCGGCCACGGCCGGCTTCGCTTATGGCATCCTCAAGGCCGTGCGGAAGGGTTACCTGCCGCGCCATTATGAAGCGGTCGGCATCAAGGCGGTGCGCGGCGTGCTGGCCAATATCGACGCGGCGGGCGAGTTGCAGCAGGTGAGCTTTGGCACCGCGATGGGCGACACCCAGCAATTCTACAAGGATATCGCGCTGACCTCCATGCCCTACGGGCAGAGCCTCGCCATCTGCGCGCTGGGCGAGTTCCTGCGCAGCTATATCTGACATAATGCGAGCTTGGACGGCGGCGGGTCTTGGAAGGAGCGCCGCCGTCCGGGGCCAGAATTAAATATGGTGGAGGAGCCTAACATGCCTGAAACAGCGCCAATCCGCCCCGTTCGCCTGCGCAATTATCTCGCTTATGGCTCCAACGACGTACTGGGCGCTGGGTCGATGGCGGTCATTTCCGGTTGGGTGCTGATCTTCTACACCCAGTTTTGCGGGCTTTCCGCCGGACAGGCGGCGACGATTTTCGCGGTTGCGCGCATCCTCGACGCCGTTGCCTCGCCGATGATCGGCTATATTTCCGACCATTTCGGCAGCACGCGGCTTGGCCAGCGTTTCGGACGTCGACGCTTTTTCATCCTCGCCGCAATCCCGCTGCTGCCGAGCTTCGCGCTGATGTGGCTGCCGGGCCAGACCTTCTGGTATTATCTCGTCAGCTATGTGCTGTTCGAACTTGTCTATGCGATGGAGATCATCCCGTTCGAGACATTGGCTGCCGAAATGTCGAGCGATTATAAGACCAAGGCGAAGTTCGCAGGCGCACGCATCCTGTTCGGGCAGGCGTCGGCCATTTTGGCGGGCTTCCTGCCGCTGTGGCTGATCACGACGCTGGGTCGCGACAGTGCCGACACGTTTTTTTACATGGGCATCATCTTTGCCGCGCTGTTCATGCTGACGGCTGGGCTGCTGTATCTGTTCAGTTGGGAACGGCATATGCCGGGTGGGGTGCCGCTGACGCAGGCTGCGCCGACGGCTGGCATGGGGCAGGCGTTCAAGGCGCTGTATCGCAACCTTTTTTCAACCATGCGTATTCGCGCGTTCCGGCTGCATCTGGGCATGTATCTGGGGGGCTATATCAGCCAGGATATTTTCAACGCGGCCTTCACCTTCTTCGTCATCTTCGCACTGACAGGGTCGATGGCGATCGCGTCGGGGCTGCTTGGCACCATGTATATCGTCCAGTTCGTGGCGGTCATTATCGCGATCAATCTGGCGCTGCGGGCGTCGCCGTCGCGTGCCTATCAGATTGCGGCGGCCAGCTTCGCGGCGGGTGCGCTGACGCTCATCGGTCTGTGGGTGCTGGACATTCCGGCGAGCAGCCCGATGATCTGGCTGCCGATCATTCTGGCGGGCCTGGGTCGTGGCGCGCTCAACTATATCCCCTGGGCGACCTATAATTATATGGCGGACGTGGACGAGATCGTCACTGGACAGCGCCGCGAGGGCAGTTTTGCCGGTGTCATGACCTTCGTGCGCAAGGCGACGCAGGCCGTCGCCGTCGCGGGCGTGGGGTTCATCATGCAGGCGGGCGGCTTCGTTTCCGGTGCGCCTGTGCAGAGCTATGGTGCCATCCTCACGATCGCCCTGCTGCTCGGTATCGGGACGGTGGGCATGCTGGCTTTTGGCATATGGGTGTCCATCCGCTTCCGCCTCAGCCCCGCCACCCACGATGTCCTGATGGCTGAGATCGAGCATCTGCGGGGCGGCGGGCGGACCCCGACCAGCCCCGAAGCGGGCCGTATCGTCGAGGATCTGTCGGGCTGGCGCTATGATCAGCTATGGGGCAAAAACCCGGTCGCCCGCTGACAAAGGATCGATCATGCGCCCTCTCATGCTCTTTACCGCCTTCGTCCTGACTGCCACGCCCGCTGCGGCCCAGCACTGGTCGCGTAGCTGGATGGCCGCGCCGCTCGCATGGACTGCCCCGGTCGACAAGCGCCCGGACCTGACCGACCGCACGGTGCGGCAGGTCGTTCGCCTGTCCAGTGGCGGGGCGCGTATCCGCCTGCGCCTGTCCAACGAAATGGCGGTTGCGCCGCTGACGATTGGGGCCGTCCATGTCGCGCTCGCCGGAGAGGATGGCGCGATCCTGCCCGGCACAGACCGCGTCGTCGCGTTCAACCGTGTGCAGGGGGCGACGCTTTCCCCGCGCGCGCCGCTGCTGAGCGACCCGATCGACCTGCCGGTCAAGCCACTCACCCGCCTGACGATCAGCATCCATCTGCCGCAGGGCGCAGCCACGCCCACCGTCCATGCCTATGCCGCCGCTACCAACTGGATTGCGCCGGGCGACCAGACCGCCGCGATCAACCTGACCGGGGCGACGACCATCGAGCCGCGCCTCATCCTGTCCGCCGTGGAAGTAGAAACCGCCCGGCCTGTTCCCACCATCGTCACGCTGGGCGATTCCATCACCGATGGTGTGCGCGCGACCAATGACAGCAACCGGCGCTGGCCTGACCTGCTCGCCAAACGCTTCCAGAAGGCGGGGCGGGGGAATGTCGCCATCGCCAATGCCGGGATTAGTGGCAATCGCCTTCTGACCGATAGTAGCGGCTATAATGCGCTGGCCCGCTTCGACGGCGACGTGTTGGCGGTGCCCGGCGTCAGCCATGTGGTGATCCTGGAGGGCGTCAATGATATCGGCGCGGCGACGGCGCAGAAACGCCCCTTGCCGAGTGCAGACGATCTGATCGGTGCCTATCGCCAGATGATCGCCCGCGCCCAGGGCAACGGCGTGAAAGTCATCCTCGCCACCATCCTGCCCTATAAGGGTGCTGGCTATTGGAGCGAAGAGGGCGAGGCCGTGCGCGTCGCTGTCAATGAGTGGATCCGTACGACCGACGAAGCCGATGGCATGGTCGATCTCGCCAAGGCGATCGCCGACCCCGCCGATCCGGCGCGGATGGCGAAACCCTATGATGTGGGCGACGCGCTGCACCCCAATGATGCGGGATTTGCAGCCATGGCAACAGCGTTCGATCTGCGGCTGTTTCGATGATCGCTGCGCTGCTTCTGGTCGCGGCCGCCAGCGCATCGATCGCGCCCAAGCCCCTCTATCGCGACCCTGTTCATGATGGGGCAGCCGATGCTTCGACCGTCTATGACCGAGACAGCGGCGAATGGGTGATGTTCTACACCAACCGCCGCGCCGACCTGCCCATGGCGGATGCCAAGGACGTGCGGTGGGTCCATGGCACCACGATCGGCACCGCCCGGTCGAAGGATGGCGCGCACTGGCGTTACAGCGGGACGGCCGCTATCCCCCAAAGCTGCACCGGCGATACGCTCTGGGCACCAGAAGTCCAGTTTCTCGACGGACAATGGCATATGTGGCTGACCGTTGTGCCGGGAGTCTTCCGCGACTGGAACGCGCCGCGCTTCATCGTCCATCTGACCAGCCCGGACCTTGCGACATGGACCTGTGGCGAGCGGCTCGATCTTGGCTCCGACCGGGTGATCGATGCGAGCATCATAACGCTGCCGGACGGGGGCTATCGCCTCTTCTTCAACGACGAGCGCGAGAATAAGGCGATCCGCACGGCGGACAGCAAAGACCTGGTCCACTGGACGGTTGGCAAACGCCTGACCGACACGCCGGGCGAAGGCCCCAAAGCGTTCCGCTGGAAGGGACGCTGGTGGCTGATCTCCGACGCCTGGAAAGGGTTGCTGGTCATGCGGTCCGACGACGCGGAAACATGGACGCGGCAGGAAGACTATATCCTTGGCACTCCCGGTATCCATCCCACCGACCGCGCCAAGGGCCAGCATCCTGACATCATCGTCGCGGGCGAGCGGGCTTACATCCTCTATTTCGTCCATCAGGATGGCGAGGATGAAGCGCGGACCAATCCCGACTGGAAACGCCGCAGCGTCATCCAGATCGCGGAACTGGTCGAACAGGACGGGATTATTTCGGTCGATCGAAACGCCCAGGTGTCGGTCGCGCTGCACCCCTGATCCACCGATCGAGAATTAACGATCGCACAATATCAGGCACCGGCGATCAGCATAAGCGCCAGTACTTGTAGCATCAGCCCGCCATCCTGTTGCCATAGCCGATGATCAGCGTGGCGAAGACCAGCAGGCCCACGCCGCTCCATACCATGCGCCGAACGGCGGGGGCTGCATCCTTCCATTCGCGGAAGGCGAAGCCCCAGCAGGTGCCGAAGATGATGATCGACGCCATGTGCAGGGTCCAGCTCGAAAAGCCGAAGCGGCCCATCTGACTTTCGCCCATCGTGTAGAAGAAGAATTGGAAATACCAGGCCGTACCTGCCAGTGCGCAGAGCAGGATATTGGGGAGCAGCGCCGGGCGCTTTCCATCCGCGTCGGGCGCGCCAAGCCACTGGCCCGCCGACTTGTTCTTGACGATCAGCCACCCGCACCAGACCGCGTTGGTGATGAGACCGCCGAACATGACGATGCACAGTGTCGGCAGGCCGGTCCAGAGCGGCCCCGTCCCGGCGGCAGCCGATAGCGCCTTGACCGGTTCGCCCGCCGCAAGGCCAAAGGCAAAGCAGGAGGACATGATGCCGGAGAAGATGGCGACGGCGATACCCTTCTTGAAGTCGAACTCGGCAACGGCGGCGGACTTTTGTTCAGGCGAAAGCGCCGCGTCCTTGCGCGCGCCTGCCATCGCGACGACGATGATGCCCAGCACGGTCACGGCCAGCCCCAGCAGCACGATCTGCCCATGCAGCGTGCCTGCAATCTCCGTCATGAAGCTGCCATCGACGATCGGCGGGATCAGCGTGCCGAACACGGTGCAAAGGCCCAGCACCACCGCCATGCCGAGCGAAAGGCCGAGATAACGCATGGTGAGGCCGTAGGTCAGCCCGCCAAAGCCCCATAGGAAACCGAAAAATATGCACCAGCCGACGACCGAGCCGGGCACCTGGGCCATCACGCCCATCAGATCGTTGGTCTGGACCGAGGCGAAGAACCAGGGCGCGATGACCCAGGAGAAAATGCCGCCGGTCAGCCAGAAAATCTCCCAGTTCCACCGCTTCACCCCGCGATAGGGGACATAGAAGCTGGCCGACGCCAGCCCGCCCAGCCAGTGGAACAAGACGCCGAGCAGTGGATTGCCGATCATATATCAAGTCCCAGGCGATAAAGGCGATTGGCGTTGCCGCCGAACAGCGCGCGGCGGTCTGCTTCCGGCAAATCGGCGACGATGGCGTGATAGGCTTCCATATATCGGTCGATTGGCCCAAACAGCTTGTCGGTCGGTGTGTCGCTGGCGAACATGCAGCGATCGACCCCGAACATGTCGATCGTTTCGCGGATGAAGGACGCGATGGTCTCGCGGCTCCAGTCGCGGCGGATGAAGCCCATGCCCGATAGCTTGACGGAAACATGCGGCAGCGCTGCGAGCGCCTGTATCCCCCGCCGCCAATCGCCGACACCGTCCGCGTCGGTCAGCACCGGCATGCCGAGATGGTTGATGATGACGGGGATGTCCGGGTGGCGCTCGATCAGCGGGACGAGTCCCGGCATCTGCCCCGGATAGCATTGCAGGTCGAAGGACAGGTTGTGCTTTGCCAGCAAGTCATAGCCTGCCTGCCATTGCGGATCGACGGTCAAGTCAGTGGGCGTGTAGCTGCGCCGAGGGTCGGGGTGCCAGTTGACGATATGGCGGATGCCCTTGACGCGATCATGCGCGGCATGCGCGGACAATAGCGCATCGACGTCCGGATCATTTAGCGCCGCAAAGGCGACGATGCCCGTGGGCAGCCCCTCGATCGCAGCAAGGCCATCTAGCCATTGGGTTTCCCGCAGAGCGCTGTCCGCCGCCGCGCCCGCATCGACATGCACGGCGCCAATGACATTCCAGCGTGCGAGGTCTGCGCGATAATTCGCGACGCCATAATCATGCGCGATCGGTTCGACGCTGCCGTTCGGCCCATCCTCGGCAAAAGGCGGACTGAGCCAGTCGTAGCGGATATGCGCCAGATCCCATAAATGGATATGCGCATCGACAAAGGGGATCATGGCCGTCCTCTCCCTTGGAGACAGGCGGCGCGCTGGCTCTTGGCTGGCCAGTCGCGCCGCGCGACTTGTGTCAGAACGTGGTGCGACCGCCCGACGTGTCGAAGGTCGACGCGGTGGTGAAGCTGCATTCCTCGCTTGCCATGAAGCAGACCATGGCGGCGGATTCGCTGACTTCACCCAGGCGCCCCATCGGGATTTTGGAGCGCATATAATCGACCTGGCTTTGGGGCAGTTGTGCGAGAATGGGGCTTTCGAAGGTGGCGGGGGTCAGGGCATTGGCGATCACGCCCTTGCCCGCCAGTTCCTTGCCCAGCGATTTGGTCAGCCCGATCACGCCAGCCTTGCTTGCGGAATAAGCGGAGGCATTGGGATTGCCTTCCTTACCCGCAACCGAGGCCAAGTTGACGATGCGGCCATAGCCATTTTCGAGCATGAACGGCACCACCGCGCGGTTGCAATAGAAGAGGCCGTTCAAGTTTATCTCGATAACCTTGTGCCAACTATCGAGTGGGTAGTCCCAGACGGTCGCGGTTGCGCCGGTGATCCCGGCCGAACAGACGAGAATATCGACCTTGCCCAGTGCTTCCGCGCTGGACTTGGCTGCCGCCTCTACCGCCGCCTGATCGGAGACGTCGAGCGCGACCACATGGGTCGCGCCGATTTCCGCTTTGGTTTCCGCCAGCGCATCGGCGTTCACGTCCCACAAGGCAACCTTGCCGCCTTCGGCTACGATGCGCGCCGCGACTTGCTTGCCCAGGCCCGACGCGCCGCCGGTGACGATGGCGCAGCGTCCTTCATAACGACCAGCAAAGACGCTCATCCGAGCACCTCGTCGCCCAGATGCCGCCACTCAACGACATTTTGCGTCTGCGTGCCGAGCTTGGCGATGCCCAGTTCCATGACGTCACCGGCCTTGAGGTAAATGGCAGTCGGCTTCTTGCCCTCGCCAACGCCGGGCGGCGTGCCGGTGATCATCAGGTCGCCGGGATAGAGCGTGATATATTCGCTGACATAAGAGATGAGCTGCGCTACGTTGAAAATCATCGTGCGGGTGTTGCCGGTCTGCATCCGGTTGCCGTTCAGGTCCAGATACATGTCGAGATCCTGACAGTCGCCCACTTCATCGGGCGTCACCAGCCAGGGGCCGGTCGGGCAGAAAGTGTCATGCCCCTTGCCCTTGCTCCATTGGGTGCCGCGCTGCTTCTGGTTGAAGCGTTCCGACACGTCGTTGACCAGCGTGTAGCCCGCGACCTTCGACAGCGCGTCCTCTTCGCTCACGAAGCGGCAGGTTTCGCCGATGATGACGCCCAGCTCGACTTCCCAGTCGCCATGGGTTGCACCCTTGGGCAGCATAACCTCGTCATTCGGGCCGTTCAGCGACGACAAAGCCTTCATGAACATCATCGGTTCGGTCGGGATCGGCAGGTTGGATTCGATCGCATGATCCTCATAATTGAGGCCGATGGCGACGATCTTGCCCACGCCCTTCAACGGCACGCCATAGCGCGGCGTCCCCTCGACGATCGGCAGCGACGCGATGTCGGCAGCCTTGGCCACGGATAGCGTCTCGATCGTCAGGTCTGCGACTATTCCTGACAGGTCGCGGATATTGCCATCGGCATCAACGATACCGGGCTTTTCCTGGCCACGCGGGCCAAAACGGCAGAATTTCATGGCAATCTCGCTTCTTGCTTAGTGCGTATAGGGGCGGTGCATCGCGATATCGCGGTTCAGTTCGACGCCGAAACCAGGCGCATCGAGCGCGCTGGCCTTGAGCCGACCATTTTCCGGCACGGGCTCGCCGATCAATTGCGGATGGAACATCGGCACCACCTCGGTCGGCCCCGGATGCATCATCAGGAATTCGGCGAAGGGCGAATTGTGGCGGGTAATGACGAAATGATAGGAATAGACTGAGGAACCGTGCGGCACGACCATCTTGCCATGAGCGTCCGCCAGTGCGCTGATCTTGAGCAATTCGGTCACCCCGCCGCACCAGCCGACATCGGGCTGGATGATGTCGCAGCAGTCCATCTCCAGCAACATGCGGAAGCCCCAGCGGGTCGCCTCATGCTCGCCGGTCGTCACCAGCATCCCCTTGGGCACGTTGCGCTTCAACTGCTGATAGCCCCAATAATCGTCGGGGCTGATCGCTTCCTCTATCCACTTCAACCCATGGTCGTGCGCGGCGATGGCGAGGCGCGTGGCATAATCGACGTCAAGCGCCATCCAGCAATCCCACATCAGCCAGAAGTCGGGACCGCATTTTGCGCGCATATCGGCCAGCTCGGCGATGTTCTTCTTAAGACCCTGGATCCCCTCAGCCGGACCATGGTGCAGCGGCATCTTGCCACCGATGAAGCCCAATTCCTTGGCAACATCGGGCCGCGCGCCGGTGGCGTAGAATTGCAGCTCATCGCGCACCGCGCCGCCCAGCAGATGATAGACCGGCTCCTGCCGCAACTTGCCCAGCAAATCCCACAGCGCCAGATCGACCCCGGAAATCGCGTTCACGACCAGACCCTTGCGCCCATAATATTGGGTCGAGAAATACATCTGGTCCCAGATTTTCTCATAATCGGTGGGCGAGCGGCCTTCCAGAAAACGGGCCAGATGCTTTTCGACGATGAACGCGGCGGGCTCGCCGCCGGTCGTCACGGCAAAGCCGATCGTGCCATCTTCCGCCTCGATCTCAACGACCAAAGTACCCAGCACGTTGATGCCGAAGCTCTGGCGCGACTGGCGATATTCGGGATAGCGCGACATCGGCGTCGCAATATGGTCGTCGATCCAGTGGCCTTCGCCCTGGTCATGATAGTCGGCACCGCCACCGCGCACGGTGAAGGCCCGGACATGCTTGATTTTCGGCAAGGTCACGATCGGCACGCACACACTCCCTGAACCATGCCGGCGTCCAATATATGGGACAAGACGGCAGAAACTTCCAAAATCTGAGCAAAATGGCGATAAAGGTCGGACAGAAGGCACGGGGGCATGTTCGAAAGAATCACGCTTGGTCCTCGCCTTCGCCCTTGTTTTTCTCATTTTGTGGGATAGAGTGTTATTAGATGAGACAGAAAACGTCAAATCCAGAATCGGGTGAACGAGAGGAAAAGTCGAAAGCCGCCGGGTCGCAGACCTTGCAGCGTGGGCTGGACCTGCTCGACCAAGTGATCGACGGGCCGGTAAAGCTCGCCGACCTGTCCGAACGCATGGGCCTCACCCGGTCGACCACCCACCGCCTCGCTAACGCGATGGTGGACCGGGGATTCCTCACCTTCCTGCCGCGCGAAGGCTATCAGTTGGGGCCGAAACTGCTGCAACTGGGTTTCCTGGCGCAAGCGCAGGCCGATGTGGTGCAGATCGCCCGCCCGCATCTGGAAGCCCTGGCCGCCGCGAGCGAAGATACGGTGCATCTGGGTCGACTCGATGGCGATCAGGCGCTTTATCTCGACAAGATAGCCGGGCGTCGCCGCGTCGAAATATCCAGCCGCATCGGCGATCGTCATCCCTTGACCTCGACCGGGCTTGGCAAGGCGTTGCTACTGGACGACAGCGAAACGGTCTGGACCCGGCTGTTCGACGCCGAGCGCGTCGATGGCACCCATGATGCCGATGCGGCCCTCTGGTTCGACCGGATGCGCGCCTATGTCGCGCAGGGGCGCACGTTCGACCTCGAAGAAAATGAGGACCAGATACGCTGCGTCGCGGCCCCTGTGCGCGATGCCGCAGGGGCGATCGTGGCCGCCATCAGCCTGTCGAGCGCGGCCCAATATATGGACGACGAGCGGATGCAGGCGCTGAGCGCCGATGTTCGTGCGGCGGCTCACGCCATCAGCGCCGATCTGGGTTGGACCCCCGGCGTCAAACCACCCAACCGCCCTGCACGGCGGTAACCAGCCAAAGGAAGGCCCGATCCCATGAAACTGCTTGAAGGCAAGACCGTCCTCGTCACCGGCGCATCGACCGGCATCGGCCGCGCCGCCGCTATTGGCGCCGCGCAACATGGTGCCGATGTCGCGATCAACTATGCCAATAGCGACGGGCCTGCCGCGAGTTGTGTCGCCGAGATCGAGGCACTGGGCCAGCGTGCCATCGCGGTGAAGGGCGACGTTGCTGATCCGCAGACCGCACAGGATTTCGTGGCAAAAGCGGTGGACGCCTTTGGCAAAGTCGATGTGATGGTCAGCAATGCGGGCATCTGCCCCTTTCACGCCTTTCTCGACATGCCGGTCGACGTGGTCGAGCGCACCTTCAAGGTGAACCTGCATGGCGCGTATTTCATGGTGCAGGCTGCCGCGCAGCAGATGGTGAAACAAGGCCATGGCGGCTCGATCGTCGCCGTCTCCTCCATCTCCGCGCTTGTGGGCGGCGAATATCAAACCCACTACACGCCGACCAAGGCGGGGGTTCATTCATTGATGCAGTCCACCGCGATTGCGCTCGGAAAATATGGCATCCGCTGCAACAGCGTGCTGCCCGGCACCATCCTGACCGAGATCAACAAGGACGACCTCGCCGACGTCGAAAAGCGGACCTATATGGAGCAGCGCACGCCGCTGGGTCGGCTGGGCGCGCCGGAGGATCTGGCGGGGCCGGTCGTGTTCCTGGCGTCGGACATGGCCGCCTATGTCACCGGCGCGGCGCTGCTAGTGGATGGCGGCATGTATGTGAATTTGCAGTAATGTTGGGCACGCTTATCCGGCATATTTTTGCTGTGGTCCCCGCGAAGGCAGGGATTCATCTTCCACGATTTCGTCGGTCGCAAGGTTGGGAGATGGGTTTCCGCCTTCGCGGGAATAACGGAAGCCGGATAACGCGCTCGCTTGCCATTTACCTGCTGCCGACCCTCATTCTCACCACTCCCGCAAACGCCACCGCGCCCGGCAACACCATCCTGATCGCGGGCGATTCCACCGCTGCCGACTATGCCCCGGCGCGCTATCCGCAGACGGGATGGGGCACGATGCTGCGTTGCGCCGTGGCGCCCAAGGTCCGCATTCTCAACCATGCCATGGGCGGCCGCTCGACCCGCAGCTTTCTGGCGGAGGGGCGCTGGGACCGGCTGCGTGCCGATATCCTGCCCGGCGACACGGTGCTGATCCAGTTCGGCCATAATGATGCGACGCGGGCCAAGCCGGAACGCTGGGCACCGGCGCAGACCGACTATCGTGACAATCTGTTGCGCTTCATTCGTGATGTGCGGATGGCGGATGGCGTGCCCGTCCTCGTCACCCCCGTAGCGCGGCGCAATTTCGGACCGGACGGCCGCGCCGTCGCGGATTTTTCCGCATGGTCGGGCGTTATGCGCGATCTGGCGATCAAGACGGGTACGCCGTTGATCGACCTGGAAGCCCGCTCGCGGGCATGGCTCGATCGCGCCGGGCCGAATGGTTCGAAAGCGTTCTACCTCCACTACAGCGCGCAGGACAATGTGGCGGCCTTCCCCAAAGGCATCAGCGACAATACGCATTTCAGCGAATTGGGCGCCCGGCAGGTGGCCGATCTGGTCGCCGAGGGCCTGAAATCGCTCGCCCTGCCCATTTCCGCGACGATAGCGGCCCCGCGCCCGGCCCCCACTCGCACCACCCCGCTTGGAAGGACGGATTGCCAATGACGCCGCCGATCGACCGTCGCACCCTCCTTGCCGGAACCTTGGCCTCCGCCACGCTGGCTACGCCTGCTATGGCGCAGAGCTTTCCCCTGCCCCAAGGGTTCGAGCGGTTTCCGATCTGGCCCGGCAAAGCGCCGGGTGGCGAACGGGTCACGGTGCAGGAGGTCGAAAGCCTCCGCCGCCCCGATAGCGGCCCGGATGACGGCGTGTTTGCGCATGTGGTGACACCGACGCTGACTTTGCTGCGCCCCGCCAAGCCCAATGGCGCGGCGATCCTGCTCATCCCCGGCGGCGGCTATACCCGTGTCGCGATCGGCCATGAAGGCTATAATATTGCCCGCCATTTCGCGCAGGCGGGCTATGCCTGTTTCTCGCTACTCTATCGCCTGCCCGCTGATAGCTGGGCAGCAGGCACAGAGGCACCGTTGCAGGATGCCCAGCGCGCTCTGCGCCTGATCCGCGCACTGGCCCCGCGGGAAAAATTCGACGCGAACCGGATCGGTGTGATGGGCTTTTCGGCGGGGGGGCATCTTGCGGCCTGGCTGACCAGCCGTCAGCCACAGGAAAGCTATACGCCGGTAGACGCCGCCGACCGCGAACCGATAAGGGCCGCCATTGCGGCCTATATGTATCCGGTGATCCAGATGGAGGGCGCGTTTGTCCATAGCGGATCGCGCACACAATTGCTTGGTCCTTATCCAACCGCCGAACGGATGCGCGCCTATTCGCTCGACCAGGATGTGAGTGCAAAGACCCCGCCTGTGTTTCTGGCCCATGCGCTGGACGACAAGGCGGTGCCGCCCGAAAACAGCCTGGCCATGCTCGCTGCTCTGCGCGCCAAAGGCATAGCGGCGGAGTGTCATCTGTTCGAGAATGGCGGCCATGGCTTTGGCCTTGTCGCCGCGCCCGCAGCACCAGCGCCCTGGCCCGACCTGTTCCTGAATTTCGCGAGACGCCACGGCCTATGAGCGCAAATGTCGCCCTGTTCGTCACCTGCCTGGTCGATGTCATGCGGCCGCGCATCGGCTTCGCCGCGATCCGTGCGCTCGAAGCGGCGGGCTGTACCGTCGTGGTGCCGCAGGGGCAGACCTGTTGCGGCCAGCCTGCGCTCAACAGCGGCGACCGGCCCCATGCCGTGGCGCTGACCAAGCAGACGATCGAGGCGCTCGAACCCTATGAGGCGGTTGTGGTCCCCTCCGGCTCCTGCGCCGGGACGATCCGTTGCCACTATCCCGAACTGTTCGACGATGATGCAGCATGGCAATCGCGCGCACGGGCCGTTGCCGCCAAGACGTTCGAAGTGATGGCCTATCTGGATGAGGTCTGTGGCTGGAAACCGGAGGGAGTCACCCTGCCCGCCACCGCAACCTATCATGATAGTTGCTCCGGCCTGCGCGAACTGGGGATCAAGGCGCAGCCCCGTCGCCTGCTCAACGCGATCGATGGCCTGTCGCTCAAACCGCTGTCAGGGGCAGAAACCTGCTGCGGTTTCGGCGGCACCTTCTGCGTCAAATATCCCGCCATCTCCAACGCCATCGTCACCGAGAAGGCGGACGCGATAGACACCACCGGCGCGGACCTGCTGCTGGCGGGCGACCTTGGCTGCCTGATGAACATGGCGGGCAAATTGCATCGCAAGGGCAGCAAGGTTCGCGCCTATCATGCCATCGAACTGATCGCGGGCATGGGCGACGGCCCGGCGATCGGCGAGGAAGCATGAGCGGCTTTACCGATCGCGTCGACGCCGCACTCGCCGACCCGATCCTCAAGATCGCGGTCGAGCGCACCGCCGGGACGGCGGAGGCCAAACGTGCCATCGCGGTCGATGCTTTTCCCGATTTCGAAGCGGCCCGCACCCGCGCGGCTGCGATCAAGGATCATGTGATCGCGCATCTTGGCCCCTATCTCGAACAATTCGAAGCCAGCGCCATAGCGGCGGGCGCGCAGGTCCATTGGGCACAGACGGCGGACGAAGCCTGTCGGATCGTCATCGACATCTGCAAGGCGGCGGGGGCACGGACGGTCGCCCGTTCCAAATCCATGCTGGGCGAGGAAATCGGCTTGCCCCATGCGCTGGAGGAGGCAGGCATTGTCCGAGTCGAAACGGATCTCGCCGAACATATCATCCAGTTGGCCGACGAACGGCCGTCTCACATCATCTGGCCCGCCATGCACAAGACGCGGGACCAGGTGTCAGCCCTGTTCAAGGCAAAACACGCCAATCCGCACGTGGAAGAGACTATCGCCGCCATGGCCGAAAGCGCGAGACGCGAACTGCGCGGGGCGATGCTGGGCGCGGATGTCGGGATATCGGGCGCTAACTTCCTGATCGCAGATAGCGGCGCGGTCTGCACCGTCACTAACGAAGGCAATGCGGAACTCTCGCTGGTCCCGCCGCGCGTCCATATCGTGACCGCCGGGATCGAAAAGATCGTCCCGTCCATGCCCCACGCTATCCATATGCTGCGGATGCTGGCCCGCTCCGCCACCGGCGCGGCGCTGACCCAATATACCACCTTCTACACTGGTCCCAAACTCCCCGGTGACCGCGACGGGCCGGAGGAGATGCACATCGTGCTGGTCGATAATGGTCGCACCAAGATGCGTGCGGAAGGTCTGGCGGAGATGCTGCGCTGCATCCGCTGCGGCGCGTGCATGAATCATTGCGTGGTGTTCCGCCAGATTGGTGGCCATGCCTATGGCGGCACTTATCCGGGGCCGATGGGGGCAGTGCTGACGCCTGCGCTCGACGGCTTGGCGCCCAATCGCGACCTTGCCCACGCCTGCACTTTGAACGGGAAATGTCAGGAGGTCTGCCCGGTCAAGATCCCGCTGCCCACGCTGCTCAAGGGCTGGCGCGAGAAAAGCTGGCGCGAAGGGCTGGAGCCGACCTCGATGCGCTGGGGGTTGGGCGTCTGGGCCTGGGTTGCGCGCCGTCCTGCGCTCTATCGCCTTGGCACTACCGTCGCGATCCGGGCGATGCGGCTGATCGGCCGCAATGGCTGGATCGCCAGCCTGCCGCTGGCGGGCGGCTGGACCAAGCATCGCGACCTGCCCAAACCGGCGGCGCGCAGCTTCATGACGCAATATCAGCAGGAGCAGCGTAAATGAGCGCCCGCAACGCCATCCTCGCCCGTCTGGAAGGCCCGAAGCCGATCGCTTCAGAAGCCGCATCCCTGCTCGACGCCCCCGAACGTCCGGCGGTGGACGCCTCGGCGCTTGAAGCCGAATTTCTCGCCCGTCTCGCTTTGCACAGCGTTAATGCCAGCCATGACCGTATCGCCAGCCTGGCAGAACTGCCCGCTGCCATCGCACGCTACCTGACCGACCAACAGGAACCCCTGACCCTGTGTTTCCCGCCCGACCCGCGCCTGGCGGTATGCGACTGGTCCGCCTTCACCCTGCACGCCGATGCCGCCCCCGACGAAGGCGCTACCCTCGCCATTGCGCGCAGGGGTATCGCTGAAACCGGATCGCTGATCTTCGAAACCAGTCCGGTCGCGCCGATGCTGCCCAATTTTCTGACGCTGCATCATATCGTGTTGTTGGCGACCCGCGACATCTCCCCCCATCTGGAGGACGCGCCTTTGCCGGGGCCACAACCCCGCGCCCATTACTGGATCACCGGCGTGTCCGGCACGACGGATATTGAGGGCACTTATGTTCGCGGGGCGCACGGCCCGCGCTTCCTGCACGTCATCCTGCCACAGGAATAGCGACCGCATATCGGATCATCATTCCACATTAAGGGATAAATACTTTCCTTCGTGGCACTGGACGCTATAAGACTTGGCAAAGCCATTCAGGAGACCGATCATGTTCGACAAGACCTATTACGCCACCCACCCCGACATGATGGAATGCGTGTCGAATGAGGAATTGCGCGATCGCTATCTGATCGGCGGGCTGTTCCGCGATGGCGAGTGTGTGCTGAACTATACCCATGCCGACCGCTTCGTGATCGGCGGGGTCGCGGTGGCAGATGGGCCGGTCGCGCTGCCGGCGCAGACTGAGCCTGCCTCGGCGGCGGGCCATCCCTTCCTCGAACGGCGCGAAATGGCGGTGGTGAACGTCTCCAACGTCGAAGGCACCGTCACTGTCGATGGCGAGAGCTTCACATTGGGCAATAAGGATTGCCTCTATGTCACCATGGGCGCGAAGGACGTGCAGTTCGCGGGCGCAGGCGCGCGCTTCTATCTCGCGTCCTGCCCGGCGCATAAGGGGTTCACCACCCGCAAGCTCGGCATCGCCGATGCCAATGCGCTCGAACGCGGCTCCCTCGAAGAATCCAACGAGCGCACCATCTTCCAGCTCGTCATCCCCGGCATCTGCGACAGCGCGCAACTGGTCATGGGGCTGACCGTGCTGAAGCCCGGTTCGGTCTGGAACACCATGCCCCCGCATATCCATGAGCGGCGCAGCGAGATTTATTTCTACTTCGAGCTGGATGGGCCATCGGATCGCGTCTTCCACTATATGGGCGAAGGCGATGCGATGCGGCATATCGTCATGGCCAATGAGGAAGCGGTGATCTCGCCGCCCTGGTCGGTGCATATGGGGTCGGGCACCAAAGCCTATGCCTTCATCTGGGCGATGGCGGGCGAGAATCAGGATTATACCGACATGAATGTGCTGGATATCTGCCAGCTCGCCTGACTCAAAGTGAGAGAGCCGTTCGTGTCGAGCGCAGTCGAGACACGCTCGCACGGCGCCCGGCTGGTTTCTCGACCCTGGCCTGTCCTGAGCGCCTGCCTTGGCAGGCAGTCGAAGGGCTCGAAACGAACGGAATTATTGTGACCAACCCCTTCAACCTCAGCGGCAAAGTCGCCATCGTCACTGGCGCGAATACCGGCATTGGCCAGGCCATCGCCTTGTCGCTGGCTGCGGCCGGGGCGGATATCGCCGCGGTCGGCCGCACCCCGGCGCAGGAGACCATCGAAAAGGTCCGCGCGCTGGGCCGCAAGGCGGAGATCATCTCCGCCGACCTGTCGACCATAGAGCCGGTCCAGCGCGTGGTGGACGAGACGCTGGAAAAGCTCGGTGGCCTCGACATCCTCGTCAACAATGCCGGGATCATCCGCCGCGCCGACAGCGTGGACTTTACCGAGGCGGATTGGGACGCGGTGATCGACACCAATCTCAAGGTGCTGTTCTTCCTCTGCCAGGCGGCGGGTCGCCATATGATCGGCCAGGGGGCGGGCAAGATCATCAACATCGCCTCGCTCTTGTCTTTTCAGGGCGGCATCCGCGTGCCCAGCTACACCGCGTCCAAGAGCGGTGTTGCTGGCCTGACCAAGCTGTTGGCGAACGAATGGGCGGCCAAGGGCGTCAACGTCAACGCCATCGCGCCGGGCTATATCGCCACCAACAACACCGCCGCGCTGCAAGCCGACGAGACCCGCAACCGCCAGATTCAGGAGCGCATCCCCGCAGGCCGCTGGGGCGATCCGTCCGACATTGGCGGGGCCGCCGTGTTCCTCGCGTCAAGCGCGGCAGGCTATATTCATGGGCATACGCTTGCGGTCGATGGCGGGTGGCTCGCGCGCTGATCGCCTGACCCGCGCGAAGCAACGCCCTTCGACAGGCGCAGGGCGAACGGACGACCAAACAGAGGAGGATGGATGCCCGATATCGACAGGCGTGCCGCGCTTACCGTCACTGGCCTTGCCACATTGGCCGCCGCCTTCACCTTCACGCCGCCAAGGGATGCGCTGGCGACCGGCGACGCCTTTCTGGAGCTTGACTGGCGTGGCGACATAGGTCGCCTGTTCGACGGCATGGATATGCTGGACGACGCCTATTGGGATGGCCGCGTCTGGCGCATCGGCCTTAAGCGCTTTGCCGATCGGTTGGGGCGGCCATGGACGCTGACCATCCTGCCGCTGCGCGCCGACGCCCCCATCTATCTGGACGACAGCGCCCGCGCGAAACTGCCCAAAGCGGACCAGGTCGCGGAGTTGCTCACCCTTCGCCTCGTCCCCGAATATCAGTTGGTGATCCGCGGATGACCGCCCTCACCCGCCGCGCCACGCTTGGCCTCGCCGCGCTGCCGTTGCTGACCACGCCTGCACTGGCCGCGCCCCAAAAGACCGGCGCACGCCCCGGCCCCTTCCTGATCGGCGCGGACATCAGTTGGATTCCCGAAGATGAAGCCGCCGGTGCACGCTATTTCGTCAAGGATCAGCAGAAAGACCCCATCCTCCTGTTGCGGGACGCAGGGTTCAACGCCATTCGCCTGCGCATCTTCGTCGATCCGGCAAAAGGCTATTCAAAGCGGGAACCAGACAAGGCGTGGGCCGGACTGAAACAGACCGTCAAGCTCGGCCGCCGCGTCCGCGACGCGGGCCTGTATCTGGTCCTGAGCTTTCATTATAGCGACAACTGGGCCGACCCGGAGCATCAGGGCGTGCCCGATGCCTGGGCAGGCTATGACATGCCCATGCTCGCCAAGGCTGTCGATACCCATACACATGACACACTGGTCGCGATGCGCGCGGGCGGCGCGCCCGTCGACATGGCGGTGATCGGCAACGAAACGACCTTTGGCTTATTATGGCCCCATGGTCGGGTGAAGCTGTCCACGCCTACCGGCAACCCCATCACCGACGCCAATCATGCCAAAGTCGGCCAGGTTGGTGGTTTTGATGCCTTCGCCGCCTTGTTGCGCGCTGGCATAGCCGGTGCGCGCCGCGCCGAACCGGGCATCACCATCCAATTGCACAATCATCTGGGCCGTCATTGGGGCATCGTGCGCGAATGGACTGACGCGCTGGTGGCACGCAATGTCGATTTCGACGTCATCGGCTTTTCCGCCTATCAGCAGCAGCAACAGGGCGACTGGGCCAACAGCTTCGACCAGTTTCTCAAACGCTATCCCGGCAAGGGGCTGCTGGTCGCTGAATATTCCAGTCGCAAACGCTATATCAACGATCTTGTCCACGCCCTGCCGGACAAGCGTGGCTGGGGCACCTTCATATGGGAACCGACCCGCCATCAGGAAGCGATTTTCGATCGCAATGGCGAGAATGCCGGCGAAGGCCCCAAACCCGACCTGCTGAGCCAAGGCATCAACAGCGCTGAAGCGCCCGGCGGCCTTGCCATCGCTGCGCCAGCACCCAAGCCAGAACCGACAGGGCCGATGGGCGTTGGCGGCGACTATGTCGCCAATCCCCTGCTCGATCTCTATGGTCGGATGGCGCAGGATTACCGACCGTGAACCGCCGCGACTTCACGCTGGGCGCTGGGGCGCTGGCGCTCACCGCCTGCGCCACGCGCCCGGTCTTCGAGGCCGATCCGTTGGTCTTCGCCTACTTCACCACCGGCAAGGGTGAGGCGGATGGCCTGAAACTCGCTGCCAGCGACGATGGCTTTACTTTTCGTTCGTTAGCGGGCGGGCGCAGCCTGCTGGTGCCGCAGGTCGGCGAGAAGAAGCTGTTGCGCGACCCCTTCCTGTTTCGGGATGGCGCCACTTATCATCTGCTGTGGACCACCGCCTGGGAGGGCGTGACAATCGGCCATGCCACCAGTCGCGACCTCGTCCACTGGTCGCCGCAACAGGCTATTCCGGTCATGGCGAACATAGCCGGTACGCGCAATTGCTGGGCACCCGAAGCCATCTACGATCCACGCGCGCGGCATTGGCTGCTCTTCTGGTCCAGCACGGTCGTCGGCCGCTATCGCGAGACCGAAGGCACGTCGGAATCGGGCTATAATCACCGCCTCTGGTCCTGCACCACGCAAGATTTCCGCACCTTCACGCCAGCCCAGCCTCTCTACGACCCAGGCTTCAGCGTCATCGACGGCAGTTTCGCGCACGCGCCGGACGGTAGCCTGTACCTGATCGTCAAGGATGAGACAGTTGACCCACCGCGTAAATGGCTGCGCAGCGCGCGCGCCCATAGCCCGTCCGGCCCCTTTGGCGCGCTGTCCGCACCCTTCTCGCCTGCCTGGGTCGAAGGGCCGATGACCGCACAGGTCGGCGACGCGCTGGTCTGCTATTACGACATTTACAAGGAAGGTCGCTGGGGCGCTGCGATGACCCGCGACATGGCGACATGGCAGGATGTCAGCGACCGGCTGATCCTGCCGATCGGCGCCCGTCATGGCTCCCTCCTCCCTGTGCCGCGCAAGGTCATCGACGCTATCTGAGCGAGACGAACGACGTGCCTTCACCTTCGACAGGAACCGGATTTTCACCCCTTTGGGTGTTTCAACCGTTCAGCGCATTGGTAGGATTGTGTTAAGATTTATACTGTCATGATGGCGTATGGAGAGACGCGCCAAGACAGGAACGGATCACCGATCTTCGCCATCCAGAATGGTCAGCGACGCGATGTTGCCAGACGCTGTCTATCGCGACCTTGTGTCTACGCTCTTTACGATGGCAACGCCGATCATGGCCTTTGGCCTGCTCTATCTTCTCGTCGGCACGCTTATCTATCTCAAATGGCAGGACCCCCTGATCGCGGCCCTGACGGGCAGCGCGATGCTCGTTACCATCGCGCGTGTCTGGCTCATAAAAGCCTATAGTGCCGCAGGCAGGACGGATCAGGATATTGCGAGCCTCAAAGTCTGGGAGGGGCGTTATGCGTTCCTGACTTATATATCCGCGCTTTTGCTGGCGGGGCTCCATATACGCGCCCTCTCCGCGCACGAACCGCTCGTCCATATCGGCACGATCAGCCTGATTTTCACATTTGGTTCCGGGATCGTGTCGCGCAATGCTTCTCGTCCCCGACTATGCCTCATAAGCCTGTTGCTGGTCGTCGGGCCAACCGCGATCGCCATGCTGACGCATGCGGCGAGTGGCGCTGACGAATTGCCCCATCCTGAATTTTTTGTGTTGCAGGCGTTTCTGCTTGTAGCCGTTACCTTGATGAGCCTGCAGTCGGTGCGGCATCTATATATCTCGTCCGTCGAGCATCTGACCACCAAACATGACCTGGCGACGCTCGCGCGCTACGATCCGCTGACCGGCTTGCCCAATCGCCTTCTTCTGCGGGAAACATTCCAGGCCAACGTCCAGTCATCCGCGGCGGATGAGCAGATGGCAGTCCATTATCTTGATCTTGATGGCTTCAAGGCCGTGAATGATCGTTATGGCCATCCTGCCGGAGATGCGATGCTGCGGGAAGTCGCACGGCGCCTACAAATCATGATCCGGGCAGAGGATGTCGCGTGCCGTTTGGGGGGCGACGAGTTTCTTTTGCTGCAATGCCAGGTGCGACATCAGGATCAGGCTGACCTGCTCGCTCGGCGGATCATCAAGCAGTTGAGCGAACCCTATCTGATTGATGGCGTAGAGATGCGTATTACGGCTAGCGTCGGGATCGCCATGTCTCCCGAATTCGGCCTGGAGCTTGAGCGGTTGATGGCCTTTGCCGATACGGCGCTGTATCGATCAAAAGCCAAGGGCAAGGCGCAGGTACATTTTTGCACGACAGAGGATTTGCGGCAATCCGGGCAGGCCGTAGCCTGAGCGCTGCCTAAAGCGCCTTTGTCGATACGAGCGTCACGCCGACAACATGTCCAGCCCCGCCAAGATAGGGAATAGCGGTGGTCGGCAACCCCATGGTCGACAATATCTGGTCAATATCCCGGCCGAAATCGGTATAGACCAGCGACAGGCTGTCTGCACCCGATCCATGATAGACCGGCGGTAACAGCATGACGTCCTCCGGCCCGCTGGTGTCTACGCGCGCGCGGGTGACCGGCGGCGGCGGCATGCCGATCGGTACGGTCCATATGTGCAATCCGCCTGGGCGCAGAATGCGATAGATTTCAGCAAAGGCGAGCATCGGTTTGCGGATATGTTCGAACATGTCGGACGTGATGACGACATCGAAACTGTCATCGGCAAAGGAGGTCGCCATCAGATCCTGACAGGTCAATGCCCCGCGCCGCGTTCCGCTCGGCACATCTGGTTCATAGAAGGATTGTTCGTAGCGGCGCGCGCTGCCAAGCCAGCGGCGCAATGGCCCGGAAAAGCCTGCTTCGAATATGTCCAGTTTCGGCAATATGTCCGACGCCGCCAGCGCGGCCAACGTGTCGAAACGCCCGCCGCCCAAGCGATCGACCAGGATCTTGGCCTGCTCGCGGTAGCGCAATGTGGCCCGGCAATCATGACAGGCCAGCGTCTCCCGTTCGCTGGCGTGGGTGCGGCGGAACTGCCCTTCCCACCCACACAGGCTGCAGCGGTCCGCTATTTCATAAACGGCAAAGCCAGGCCTGCCGATCGCGTCCAGCCGCGCCTGCAAGGCAGGTGCCACGGCCCAGGCCGTCGGCGCTGTGTCAGCGGTTGCCAGTTCATGCGTATTGATGGTGTTGCTGGAATTTTGGTCCGATCCGCGCACGAGCGATGACGGCAGGGCCGCTGCATCCGCGGGCTGATGGATATCTATGTGGCTGTCGCGCACCCCGAACCCGCCATTGAAGATCAGCGAGGCCAAAATATCCGTCGACCGGAGCGTCAGATCGACACGGACAGACCGGACATTGGAAAGCAGCATGGCGCATTCCGTCCATGTACCTGCATCGACATCCGCGGTAATCGCCTCGATCGGCGCATCCCGGCGACCAAGCAGGGACAACGCACGCCGCACCTTGCTAGCACGCAGCCTGATGCCCCCGGCACACGCACTTTCTCCGGTTTCGCTACGCTCGATAGTGATCGCACTACCGTTTACATCGTCAATGTCGGCATCGATCGAAAATCCGTCGCAATCGATCAGACGGATGGCGGGCGCGGCGGCGCGGTGGGCGATGTTGCGGGCTTTTACCGTCAATCGAAGCTGGTCGCACCGGGTAAATGTCGCGGCCTGCTGGCCTGCATCCTGAACGATCAGGTCGTGGATAGTGAAACGTCGGCATCCCTCCGCCCGCAAGCCACTTCCCTGCACGCCGACGATGCGGATGCCGTCCAACACGCAATCATTAGCCATAACGGTCAGCAAAGGCGTTGCCCGATGTCCGCTGCCGGTCAGCGCCAGCGACTGAAGCTGGCCGCCATGGCCCCGCATCGCGAGGCCGTGACGCGGATCGGTGAAATGCAGGATGGGTAGGAGTCCGTCGGCTCCGCATACGGTGATACCACGATCCAGCAAGACATCCTGCGCCAGATCATAGTGCGGCGCATCAAGCATGATATGCGCACCGGGCGGTGCCTGCGCAAGCAGAGCCACCAGGGCTGCGGTGTCGGCCGCGCGAAGGTTCGTCACAGGGCAGCGAACCTGCGTCTGGGTACCCGGCTCATAGCTTTAGGTAGGCGCGCCGATGCTCCACGTCGCGATAGCCCAGGGGTATCTGTTCGAAACCTGCGTCGGGGTCGAGCAGCAGGCTGCATATCATCTCGACATGCGACAATTCGATCTGCTCCTCGCTATAATCCGCCAGCACGGATGGATTGTGCGAGGGTCGCATCGTCGGCGACTTGGCGATGGTCCAGTCATAATCGTCTAGCAGCAAATAGCCGCCTGGTTTGAGCAGTTCCTTGCAGCATATCGCTGCCAAGGTATCATATTGATAAAGATGCCCGCCATCCAGATAGATGAAGTCGAACATGCCTTCAGGCCGGTCGATGCGCGCGCGCCGCGTCAGCATGGCAAGCGTCCAGCCATAGCTGTCGAAGGTGCGGCGCGAGTTACCGACAATCTCGACATTGCGATAACCGATGTCGGCAAGGTCGGCGCGCAATTCCTGGACGCGGCTATCGAAATCAAATAGCCATAGCGTGCCCCGATGGTCCATCGCGCGCGCCAAGGCCAGCGACGTCGCACCGATGCCGATCCCGACTTCCGCTATAAGCGGGTCGGCATGGGTCGCCAGAACGCGGGTCGCCAATTCGACCGCCTCCGCACACGGTCGCGAAATGGCTTGATAGCGGGGCTCTGCGTGTTGCTCCAACATAGCTTATGTTCCCGTCCATCGGCCAACAAGGCGGTTTACCAATGCGATAGGCCATAGTAGCTCTGTCCTCAAGACATGGGAGGCTTGGCCGCGTGAACGATGCAAATAATTCGCCACCGGACAGACCCGGCGCAGGCCCGCGTGTCGCGCTTTATGGGACATTCGACGTCCTCAACTATGGCGACCTGTTGTTTCCGCTGCTGCTGCGCGACCGGCTGGGAATACCCGAAGAGGATTTTCGCGCTTATTCCCCGCGTGGCGGCAAACCGGCCTGGGACGACACCGTGCCCTGTCTGCCGATCGAGACCGCCGCCGATTGTCCGGCGGACCTGCATGTCATAGGTGGCGGCAACATCATTCATGCAACCAGCACGCCGTTGCCCGACTATGCCGAAACACGCTTTGGCCCACAAGGGAGCTATGCGGCGTTGTGGCTGGGCGCGGGGCTGATCGCTGCGCAGACGGGCGGGCGGATAGCTTGGAACGCGCCCGGCCTACCCCACCCCCTGCTGCGCGGCCCGGTGCGAACCTTGAGCGACGCCATCCTAGCCGCCAGCGCACAAGTGACCGTGCGGGACGAGGCAAGCCGTAATTTCCTCGGAAAATCGGGCGATGCATCCGTCCAGATTTTGCCCGATACCGCCCTTGACCTTGCTGCGCTCTGGCCTGCTTCGGACTTGCGCGCCATCGCGGAAGCGGCCTTTGTACGGCACGGCATGGCGGTGCCCGATCGCTGGGTGGCCGTACATGTGAACAGCCGCTATCTCGACGCGGATGAGGCCGAGCAGGGGAGGCAAGTGGCCGCGCTGGCCGATCGGCTGAACGCGGTGCCGGTACTGATCGCGATCGGACCCTGCCATGGTGACGATCAACTGGCCCAGCGCGTCGGCGCCTTGCTGCCGATACCAGTGCTGATTCTGGATCAGCCCGAAGGTCTGAAGGAAATTGCGGCTCTGATCGCCCATGCCGCCTGCTATGTCGGTTCCTCCATGCACGGGCTGATCACGGCGCTTGCCTATGAGAAGCCAGCGCTCGTCATTGCCCGGCCACGCATGGTCAAGTTCGCCGGCTTTCTGGAGCAACTCGGCATGACGGCGCGGCTGAGCCATAGCTGGGCCGAGGCGTTGGGCAAAATGGCTCTTATGACACCATTGCACGAGGAAGAACGGAGCGCCATCAACCTCGCGCGCGAGCGGATCGCGGGTCATTGGGCGCAATTGCGCGCCCTGTTGCGGGAACCGATGACCGAACGCGAGGCGCAAGCCATGGAGAAGCTACGCGACTGGATCGTCGACCGCCCCGAAGGGCAACGCGACTGGGCCAGCTTTGTTGCCGTCCTGCCCACCCTCCTCTCCCAGGCAGCATCGCCGATCAGCAAGCCGTTCCATTGCAATATCTGCGGCGGCGAGACGGTGCGGCCGAAACGCCGACAAGCCGACGACCTGATCGGCCATGACCATATCTGCGCCGGATGCAATGCGACGGCCCGGCATCGTGCCATGCGCCGGGTGTTGGAAGTTCTTCGGTCGGACCCGGCCTTGCGCACCACGGGATTGCAATATGGGCGGCACCGCGTGGCGGCAGGCGGCTGGTTTGCGCAATTCGACCTGATTGCGCCACCGCATGAAGGCTCTACGCTCGTGACCCCGCCCGCCGACAAACGCTATGATATGATATTGTGCCTCGACATGCTCGAACAGGTGGCGGATATTCAAGCGACCGTGGCGCAACTGCGGGCAGCTTTGGCCGATGACGGCGTGCTGCTGCTATCCTTTCGCACCGTGCCAGCGCGGCAAACCACGCTGGAATGGGGATTTCCGCGCGGCGACGATCATGGTCGCCTGCGCGCCTTCGGCACGGATGTCATCGCCCGCCTCGGCACGTACCTGCCAGGTGATTTCCTGACGTTCGCCTATCCGTCTGATCCCTACTCGGAAACGGAAACATTGTTGTGCATAGCAACGGGCTCACAGGCACGGCGTGACTGGATACAAGGAAGCGCTATCGCCGACATGATCCGATCACCCGGCAGTCTTACTATCTGAAATTATTATTCTCCAATCTCGACCTATTCCTGAGCAACTACCCAAATCAGACTTCAATCTTCGCCTAATATACACTAGCCATCGCAATGGCCAATAAAGGCAGGGGGTACACGGGGGGCCGATGTTACACCGAGCAGAAAAGAAAGATGATGGTGTGACGGCGTCTCTCCTGCGCGATGAGATTGCGGTACTGGAAGCGCTGACGAAGACAGCGACAAAGGACGATAAGTCGATCGGTCGCCGGATAGCCTTGGCGCGCGGGCGGTGGCCCGATGATCTGCGCCTGCGTCTTATCGAAGGCGGCTGGCTGGAAAAGACTGACCGGGTCGAGGAGGCCGTGGCGGTCTTCCAGACGGCGCATGACGATTACCCCGCCAACCCCTGGCCTGCGGTGCGACTGGTCGAACTCTTCCTGCGCGGCCAAAGACCTGACAATGCCCGCATCCTGTTTCGTGAGGCCGTGTGGGCGGGTAGCGCGCCAGAGCAGACGCGAACCGGGCTACTGTCTCGCATCATCGTAACGATAGTCGATCAAGACGCACGGCGCATTTATCTGGAAAGCCTGCTGCGGTCGCACCCGGATGATCGCTTCATCCTGCTGAAACTTGCCGCGATCCGCTTTCGCCAGCAGGATCGAAGCGGAACCGAAGCATTGTTCGCCAAGGCACGCACCTGGGGACCGCTGACCGACGAAAGCCGGTTGATCGAGCTGGAACTGCATCTGGCGGCCGCGCGGTTCGAAGACGCCTATGCTCTGTCCATGCAATTGATGGATCGCAATCCCGACCGGGTCGAGTTCGCCCGACGCGCGATCCAGGCGGCCATTTTCACCGGACGGATCGACAGCGTGATCGCGCTGCTCGATGCAGCACTGACACGCTGGCCGGACGATTGGCTGTTGCTGTTCCGCTATAATCGCTGCCCGTTGTCCGATAGCGTGGACGAGCGGCTGTTCGCGCTGTTGCGCGAGCGCGCCCCGGCGCAGGCGAGCAATCCGCGCTGGCTGTTCCAATATGCGATAGCCGCCCTGCGTCACGGCGCTGTTCCCGATGCACGGGCGATCATCGATCGTTTGGCGACACTGGATGCCGTCGCCCATATGGCAGGGCCGTTGCGCACCGCCATGGCAGGGCATCCTGCCGCGACCTGGGACAATAGACGCGCGGTTCGCCATGGGTGCGACCTCGACGTTCAAATGCTGCCCATGGCAGGGGCGCGGGCGACAATCCTGTTGTTCGCCAGTGTCGTCGGGGGGCTGGGCTATCTGCCTTTTGGACTGGCGGACGGATTGCTGCGCCAGCGCCCCGTCAACATCCTCTATCTGCGCGATCGCAACCATCGCAGTTTCACCACCGGCATCGCATCGCTCGGCCCGGACCATGCCACCATGATCGAAGCGTTGCGCAGCATGGTCGATGAGTTGGGCGTGCCGGTCATCACCATGGGATCATCCATCGCCGGGGTCGCGGCCATTCGGTGCGCCGCCATGATGGAAAGCCATGCCGCCATATCCTTTGCCGGGCCGGTCAATCTGGGGCTGGATGCCGCCGACGACGCGCTGGTTGCGGCCAATGGCACGCGCGCTTCGCTATTTTCGACCTTCACGAGCGCGGATATGGACTTGGTGGGCCTCATCCGTTCCGTGCCGCAAACCCATGTGCATCAGGTCTTCGGCGCGGCGCACGCCCCCGATGCGGAGGCGGCCCGCTGCCTGGATGGTCTCGACAATGTGACCCTCCATCCGATCGCGGACTGCGCCGACCATTTTGCGATCGAACATGCCATCGCCAACGGCCTGTTCTTCACCGTGCTCGACAAGGCGCTGGCCACCATCGGAGACGGGATATGAGCGCGCGGCGCACCATCCTCATATCCGGCATGTTCGATATGAACAATTATGGCGACCTGCTGTTTCCCCTGGTGGCGCGCGCGCGCTTGGTCGATGCGGGTTATGATGTGGTGGCGGTGTCGCCGACCGGCGGACAGGCCGATTTCCCCGACGCCATGCCGACCATCGACATTGGCGAGATGTTGTCGGGTGCGATCGCTCCGGCCGGGATATTGATCGGCGGCGGCTATATGATCCACGCCAATTCGCTGGCCTTTCTGGATCATTATGGCGATCCGTCGCTTGGCAATTGGGCAGGCGCTGGCCTTTGGTTGGGGGCGACGCTGGCGGCGGCGCTGCGCGATATTCCCATCGCCTGGAACGCGCCCGGCGTGCCGCATCCCTTTTCCAGTCGACAAAGGCGCGTGATCGACGCCGCCCGCCATGCTGCATCCTATGTTTCGGTGCGCGACGAAGGCAGCCGCCATCTGCTCGCCCCCGCGACGGAAGACGCCAGTATCGCGATCGTACCGGACCCCATTGCCGATCTGCCGCGGCTGTGGTCACGGGCCGATCTTGCCGACCCTTTCCGGCAATTGCTGGCACGCAAGGGGATAGCGCCCGACGCACAATTGCTGGCCATCCATATCCGCAATCGGTCGGTCGCGGGCGTCGATCGCCAGGCGCTTGGATCGGCGCTGCGCCAGTTCGCTCAAGCAGGGCGGATGGTGCCGATGCTGGTGGCCGTCGGCCAGAACCATGACGATCCGGCGGTCGCGCGCCAATTCGCGGACTCGCTCGGCGCGCCGTGCCTGATGCTCGACGACCCGCTCAGCCTGCAGGAAATCAGCGCTGCAATCGCCCATAGCGCGCTCTATATCGGCGCGTCCCTGCATGGCTATGTCGCCGCCAGCGCCTATGGTGTGCCGGGCATTCTGGTCGGCCGGCCCAGCTATAATAAATTTTCAGGCTTTCTGGCGCATTGCGGGCGGCCACAGGATCTCGCCCGCACCTGGGAGGAGGCTTTGACGATGGCATCAACGAAGGGCCAACGCCAAGATGGCAGCCTTCTGCCCGCATCGATCACCGACGCCCTCGACCATCATTGGACGAGGATCACCGCTGCCTTCGACGCGCCTGTGGAGCGGCGGGAGGAAAGGCGCGACTTCGCCCTGAGCTGGATGCGCGACATGATCGCGAATGATGGGCCGGGCTGGGCACTCCAGCCCATTCTCAATCGCCGGATGCGCACCCAGCCCGCTGCGGCGGGTGGCTTGTTCGACCTGTCCCCTATTGCAAAGGAACACCCATGAACCAACGCCTGCCATGCGACAGTGATACGCTGCGTGCCTGGATGGTCGCCTATATCGGCGGCGTCCTGTCCCTGCCCGAACAGGTGCCGACCGATCAGACATTCGACGCCTACGGGTTCGACAGTGTGGAAGCCGTGGTGATGGCTGGCGTGATGGAGGAAGAGTTCGGCGTGCAGGTCGATCCGGTCCAACTGTTCGAAAATCCCAGCATCGACGAATTCGTTGCCGCTTTTGCCAGCGATGGGGGCGGGAACATGGCGGGCGCGGAGCAACGCGATTGACGCAACCCGCCGTCTCGATCGTGCTGGTAAGCTATAATATGCGGCGGGAACTGCCCCGGACGCTCTTGTCGCTATGCCCGCCCTATCAGACGGACATCGCGCGCGCCGATATCGAGATCATCCTGATGGACAATGGTTCCGACCAGCCACCCACCCTGGTGGATGTGGCTCATCTGGATGCCGATATTCGCATCGTGCAACAGGCCCAGCCCAGCGTGTCGCCGGTGTCGGCGATCAACCATGGGCTCTCGCTTGCCCGCGCGCCCCTTATCGGAGTGTGGATCGACGGCGCGCGACTGGCATCGCCCGGATTGATCGCCGCCTGCCGTTCGGCCGCCACGCTGCATCCCCGGCCCGTGGTGGCGACGCTCAACTATCAATTGGGACCGACCCTGCAGTTCGACAGCGTGCGTCATAGCTATGATCGCCACGCCGAGGATCAGTTGCTCGATACGATCAACTGGCCGCAGGCGGGCTATCGCCTGTTCGACGTCGCGACGAGCGAATTGCGCGGTGGCCCAGAGGGACCGATGCTGGAGAGCAATGCGCTGTTCCTGCCCCGGCCGCTATGGGACGAACTGGGGGGCTATGACCCGGCGTTCGTCGAGCCGGGCGGCGGCGTGGTCAATCCCGACACCTATTTGCGGGCCTGTACCCTGCCCGATGTGCAGCAGATCCGCATAGTGGGCGAAGGGACGTTCCACCAGATCCATGGCGGCGTGTCGACCAGTACCCCGGAAAGCGCGATGGCGATACTCCAGACCGGCAGTCGCCTGTATCGACAACGGCGCGGTCGACCGCTGGCCACGATGCGCGATCCGGGCTGGCTCTATGATGCACAGAGCCGATCCGTCATCCAACCGCCGATCGGCGCGCGCGCATGACGGGACATCGCATCGATGAGGCCGCCATCGCCCGCTATCGGCGCGACGGTTTTCTCGCGCCCTTGCCCGTGATGGACGAGGCCGCGATGGCGGCCCAACTCGCGCAGGTCGATGCGCTGGCTCATTTGCGCGCTGGCCGGATCGCACCCGGCCATAATGTGAAGGTGCATCTTCTTGCCCCTTTCCTGTGGGAAATTGTGCATCATCCCGCCATTCTCGACCCCGTCGAACAATTGCTGGGGCCGGACCTTCTCTGCTGGGCAGCGGGTTTTTTCGACAAGGCACCGGGCACGCCACAACATGTGACCTGGCATCAGGATGCGACCTATTGGGGCCTGTCTGCACCCCAAGCGCTGACCGCCTGGATCGCCTTCACCCCTTCCCTGCCGGACAATGGCTGCATGCGCGTCAGCCCTGGCAGCCATCGGACGCCCCTGGTGCATGTCGATACCCGCGACAATGACGTGATGTTGCCGGGGCGCGAGGCGATCGCCGACGAGGTGGACGAGAGCAAGGCGGTGGATGTCGTCCTGCGCCCCGGCGAAATGTCGCTGCACGACGTCATGCTGGTCCACGGCTCACGCGCGAACATGTCGACGCAGCGCCGTTGCGGTTTCGCCATCCGCTATATTCCCGCTCACCTCCGATCCATCGGCCCCGTCCGCGCCTCCGCCACTTTGGTGCGCGGGCGGGACCATGGTCATTTCGATCTCGAACAGGCGCCCGAAGCCGCCTATCATCCGGCCGCGCTCGACCGATATTCTGGCGTGCTGCGCCGATGGATGCGCAATGTCCTGCCCAATATGGGGGGTCAGTCTTGAGCTTGGCCGTCGCCCAGACCTTGCCCGCCCTGCTGGAACGGCATGCGGCGACCCGTGGGGATCACAGCGCCATCCGGTTCCTGCAACGGGGCGAAGCGGTCACCGAGCATGCATGCTATGCTGACCTGCATGTAGCAGTATCGACCATGGCGGGTCAGTTGTACCAGGCGGGCCTTGCCGGTACGCCGGTCGTCCTGGCCCTGCCTCCGGGCCTGCCTTTCGTCATAACGTTGCTGGCGTGCCTGCGCGCGGGTGCCATTGCCGTACCGATCCCCTTTCCCCCGACCGGCGACGAGGCGCGGCGGAGGTTGGCCCTGATGGTCGCCGATCTGGGCGCGGGCAGCGTGATCGGCCCCACTGACCACGGCATCGACATGGGCGCGCTGCGCCCGATCGAGCCGGCGGCCATGACGGGAGACGTTGCGGATGTGCCCTTCCCCGATCCCGATGCGGCGGCCGTCATCCAATATAGTTCGGGTTCCACCCAGGCACCGCGCGGGATTGTCATCAGCCATCGCAACATCATGGCCAATCAGGCGATGATCGGGCAGATGTTCGGTAGCGGACCGGACATCGTGGCCGTCAATTGGCTCCCCCCGCATCACGATATGGGGTTATTCGGCGCGCTCTTGCATCCCCTCTATGCGGGTGGAACCGCCGTGCTGATGCCGCCCTTCGCCTTTATCCAAAAGCCGCTCCGCTGGCTGAAGGCGATCAGCGATCATCGAGGCACGACCGCTGGCGGACCCAATTTCGGCTATGATCTGTGCGTTCGCCGCGTCACGCCGGAGCAGGCAGCGACGCTTGATCTGTCGACTTTGAAAGTCGCATTTTGCGGGGCGGAGCCGGTACGATTGCGCAGCCTGAACGCCTTTGCCGACCGCCTGGCACCGGCACGGTTCGATCCGGCTGCCTTTCTGCCTTGCTATGGTTTGGCCGAAGCCACGCTTTTGGCGACATCGACCCGATGGGACGATGGCGCGCCGGTTGCAGTCCCTGGCGCGGGCCGCGCCCATGTCTCCTGTGGATGGGCACCCGACGACGCGCAGGTCAGAATTTGCGATCCGCAGGATGGACGCCCGCTCCCCGATGGCGAACGCGGCGAAATCTGCATCGCCGGACCGCATGTCGCCATGGGTCTTTGGTCAGGGCGGGAGGGCTGCGTGGTGCCATTGCCCGAATTGCGCGAGGATGAGGATGGGACAGGCTGGCTTCCCACTGGGGACGTGGGCATTTGGGGGGCTGATGGCCTGATGATACTGGACCGGATCAAGGACTGCATCATCGTCCATGGCCGCAATATCCATGCCGCCGACGCCGAAGCCGCCGCGTTGGACGTGGATGGACCGGCACTGCTGGCGGTAGCGGCCGTCGGCATCACCGTCGAGGATGAGGAGCAACTGCTGCTATTGTGCGAAGTCGCGCGGAACCGCAGCAGCACGGTGGAACGCAGGGAATGGGCCAGAGTGATCGCGCAGCAGGTTGGCGAACGGTGCGGCCTGATGCCGCAAATCGTCTTTGTCGGCAGCGGCACCCTGCCGCGTACCACCAGCGGCAAAATCCGACGGCAGGCGGCGCGCGCCGCCTATCAGGCGGGCGAGATCAAGGCGCTGGTTGAGGAGGATATGTGATGGGGAAAGGCCTGACCGATGCCCAGATCGATGCTTTTCGTCGCGACGGCGTCGTCTTCCCCGTTCGCCTATATCCGCAGACGGAAGCCGCGCAATTTCGTTCCGCACTGGAAGCGATCGAGGCAAGCCGTGCCGGGCGGCTGCCGCCTGCGCTGAACGCCAAGCCGCATCTGTTGATCCCTTGGCTATGGGATATCGTCCATAATCCATGCCTGCTCGACGCGATCGAGGATCTTCTGGGGCCGGACCTGCTATGCTGGGGCAGCAGTTTCATCATCAAGGAGGGCCACAGCCCCCGCCATGTCACCTGGCATCAGGACCAGACACATTGGGGCCTTAACGCACCGCGCGCGGTGACAGCCTGGCTGGCGCTGAGCGACAGTGGCCCCGATAATGGCGGCGTGCAGATGATTCCAGGCAGCCATACCCAGATATTGCCCCATCGCGACAGTGGCGACCGGCTGAACATGCTGGGTCGCCGCGAAGAGGTGATCGGCGGCGTGGATCAGCGGTCGGCGATCGACGTCAGGCTGCATCCGGGCGAAATGTCATTGCATGATCCGCTCATCGTCCATGGATCGCCACCCAACCAGTCCAGCGAGCGGCGTATCGGCTTTGCGATGCGCTATATTCCCGCCACCGTGGCGCAGCGCAGCGGCGCGCGCAATTTCGCAACCTTGGTCCGTGGCCGGGATCATGGCCATTTCCAGTTGGAACAGCCGCCCGCCGCGCCCTTCCACCCCGATGCGCTTCGGCATCATGGTGAATCGATCCGGCATGGGATGGCCGTGATATTCGACAAGGGCGATCGTCAACCCGGACCCTCTGCACCCAAAGGCCTTGAGGGATGACCTCGATCACCGATCCCGATGGGGCGATTATGCCCGCCATGCCGCCCTTCCGCAGCGAAGGTAATGGCCCGTGGGTCATCACGCGCCACGCGGATGCCAGCCTGATATTGCGATCGCCCGCTTTCCGCATGGCGTCACCGCTGCAGCGGGTCGAGCGGATCGCCGAGCGTGCCAGGCGGGATTATTCGGACTTGCTGGCACTGATGGAGCAGACGCTGCTGTTCCAAGATGGTCCACCGCATCTGGCCAACCGACAGACCGTGCGCCGGATCGTGCAGCAGGGGATGGCGCGTTGGCCGGCACCTGCTATCTTGGCGGAAGCCCGGCGCATCGCAGCTTCGGTGCCGTCCGGCGGTCCGATCGACGCGGTTGAGCATTTGGCTGATCCCCTTCCCTCGCTGATCCTGGCGTCGATGCTGGGTTTGCCGGTCGATCAGGCCATGGCCTTGCGCGCGGACGCGATGGTGGTGACGCGCGCCTGGTCGCATACCTGTAGTTTGCGGGACTATGAAGGCTGCCAGAATGCCGCCAAACGATTGCGCACCGCACTGCGCATTGTTGCATCGGACGATGATGCCGAGCGAGACGATGCTGCTTTCGATCTGATCGCTTTCCTTCTGGTCGCCGGGGCGGATTCCATCGCGGGCACGATCAGCGCGGCTCTGGACCTATTGGCCCACAACCCGGCATGGCAGGCGCGCCTGCGGTCGGAACCGACGCTGATGCCCGGATTCATTCGCGAAACGCTGCGTCTTGCCGGGCCGTTGCGCCGTCTCAACCGGCGCGTTGCCCAAGCATCGGTCGATATTGGGGATGTGTCGATCGCGGCGGGCGATCTGGTGTTGCTGCGGATCGACAGTGCCCACCGGGACGCCGAAGCATTCGCCGACCCCGACCAAATCGATACCGGCAGGAGAAACGCGCCGTTGCTGGCTTTTGGTGGCGGCGCGCATATGTGCCAGGGGCCATTGCTTGGCGCGATGGAGGCCGAAATGATGGTGACGGCCATCATCGACCGCTTCCAGATACGCCCGACCGCAGCGCGCGGTGCCTTGCTCGATCATGAGGATTGGCGTGTGTTCGCGCATCTGCCCCTCATACTGACCCCTGTTGCGGCGGAACAATGATGACCGATCCGACCCCTCCCCAAGCCCCGGTTCAAGACATGATGAATGACGCGCCGACACATGCCTGCGATATTGCGAACGAGACGTTCGACGACTGGTTGCCGGACAGCGACCCGGACAATGATGGCGCATTTTGCGGTGCCTGGCATGTCGAATATAAGAAGAACAGCCGCTTTGCGCTGACCCCTGCACTGCAAGGCGACCGGCCCAGTGGGGTGGCGGTAACACTTTATGACGGCGCGTCCTGGCTGCGGATCTGGCAACAATTGCCGCAACAGTCGAATGAGGCGCAGGCGGATTATGCCCTGGCGCTCAGCGCGGCGGCCAAAGGCGGAGACGGCGTGCCTATCCTCAAATGGGTGGTGTTGCTGAGCATCGACGCGAAGGGGCAGCGGGTGCTGCACAAGACGCTGGTGCAGGGGCCGATCAGACTGGTGGCTGGGTCACGAATCGTTCGCAATTTCTCAACGGCGGGGAGCGTTGATGGTCGTCCGCTGCTGTTGGCGATGGATTTCGCCGATGGACCGGGGACATTGGCGATCGCGTCCCTGTCCATCCATCCCCGCAGCGCTTTGCCGAACCAGCCTGCCTTGGCCAAAAGGCCCGAACGGGTGTGCGTCATATCCTGGGACATGGCGCATAATCCGGTCGGCCGCGCCTTCCTGCTCGCCGATATGGCCGCGCGCCATCATGAAGTCGAACTGGTGGGACCGATCTTCAAGACCTATGGGACCAGCATCTGGCCCCCAATCGCCGACGCCCTGTTGCCGGTACGCAGCTTTCCGGCGAGCGATATGGCCAGTTTCCTGCGCGGGGCGGCGGAGATGGCGCGCAACACGCGCTGCGACATCGTCCATGTCGGCAAGCCCCGCCTGCCCAGCCTGTTGCTGGGCCACCTGATTAGTCAGGCGAATAATTGCCCCATGATCGTCGATGTCGACGATCATGAACTGGCCTTCGTCAAGGACCGGACACCGGCCGACTGGGACGAAGTGCTGGCGGCGGCGGAAACGGATGCTTCGGACTTTACCATACCGCATAGCGACATGTGGACGCGCTTTGGCGAAACGCTGCTGGCGGAAGCCGATTATGTCACCGTCTCCAATATCGCGCTGCAACGCCGCTTCGGCGGCGCGGTGTTGCGCCATGCGCGCGACGAGACGCTGTTCGATCCGGCCCGCTATGATCGCGACCAGACGCGGGGGGAGTTCGGCTATGGCGCGCAGGATCGGGTCATCCTGTTCCTGGGAACGCCGCGCGCCCACAAGGGCTTGCTGGATGTCGCCGAAGCGTTGCGCCGCGTACAAGATGCCCGGCTGGCGCTTTGCGTTATCGGCCGCATCGGCGACAAGGCGCTGACGGAGACTCTGGCGACCTATACGGATATTCGCCTGGCGCTGCATCCTGATCAGCCATGGGATCGCCTACCCGAACTCGTTAACATGGCCGATGCCGTCGTGATCCTGCAAGACCCCGACCACCCGATCGCTGCCTATCAATTGCCCGCCAAGCTGACCGACGCGCTGGCCATGGGCGTGCCCGTGCTGGCCCGCACCGTGTCGCCTTTGGAGGATATTGCCCTGGCGCGAGCCTATCTGCCCGTGCCGAACGATGCGGTGCTGGATGCTGCCCTGCGCGATGTGGCGGCAGACCAGATTGCGGCGCAGGGACAGGCGGGACGCACCTATTTCCTGACCGAAATGAGCTATGCCGTGAATGCGGCGCGCCTCGACCTGGCCTATCGCGCCGCGCAGGACGCACGCCCGGCCGACACGCCGCTGCTGGACCGGACGCTCAAGCTGTTGTCGCGCAAGACCGGCATTGCGCTTGGACCATCAGCGCGCCGCCCACCGCTCAGACGCGACGACGCGCCGCGCGACATGATCTTCCTGTGGAAACAGAATGACTCGGACATCTATGGCCGACGCCCCGACATGCTGGCCAAATATATGCTGGAGACAGGCAAGGTGCGCCGCATCATCCATCTCGACGCGCCGATTGCTCTGCAGGAACTGGAACAGCAAAGCGAGGCAGCGCAGCAGCAGGCCGCGCATCAAGGCCGACAGATTTACGAGACCGTGAAAAAGCGAGTATTGCGCCAGGCCGACACGCCGGACTTTTTGCGCCGCACCTTCCTGCATCGCGGTCGCGCGGCATCAGGCGAAGCCTTTGGGCAAGCCCTGCCACCGCCGGAAGCCTATGCCGATTTCCTGCGCTCCCTGCGCGAAGAGGCGGCGGTGCAGGATGGTCCATTGCTATGGGTTTCGCCGCTCGTGTTCGACTATCCGCTGGTGATGGAGGTGTTCAAACCCAGGCTGGTCATCGCCGACCTGATCGATGACCAGCGCACCTTCCCCGGATCAAGCGCGGCCTATCGGCAGCGCGTCGAAGAAGGCTATAAAGCGATATTGCGAGATGCCGACATGGTGCTCAGCAATTGCGAGCCCATAAGGGAGGTGTTCGCGCCGCTGCGCACGGACATTCATCTTGTCCCTAATGGGTGCGAACGGCTTGCCGGTGACGTTGAACCGCATGCCGCGTTACGCGACCTGCCGCGCCCCATCATCGGCTATGTCGGCAATCTGCGTGACCGGGTGAACTGGCCGTTGATCGAGCGGATCGCGCAAGCCTACCCCCATGGCAGCATCGTGCTGGTCGGGTCTGCGCATGGCCGACCGGAGGTGGCCACCATCGCCGAGCGTCACGCCAATATCCATATGCTCGGCGTCAGACCCCATGAAGAAGCCTTGCAGATCATGCGCGGATTCGACGTCGCGATCATGCCGCATCTGCAAAATGCTTTGAGCGACCGGATGAACCCGCTCAAACTCTATGTCTATTTCGCCTCCGGCCTGCCGATCGTCGCAGCGGCCGTCGCCAACATCGATGAGCTGGCACCTTATATCGCGGTCGCCGATACGGACGACCAGTTCATGGCTCAACTCAAGGCGGTTCTGAACGGATGGATTCCGCCGGTCAACCCCACGCTGCGCGGCTATCTGGTCGACAAGATGTCTTGGCAATCGCGGGTCGACGCAATTTGGCGGGTGCTTGAAGGCGAGTGACGCGCGACGCTGCCGCTCACCGCGAGCGGCGCACCGGATTGATCGCGAAGGCGCCGAGCAAGGCGAACAGGCAGCCGACGATATAGATGGCTGCGTAATTCTTGCCGCTTGCGCTGCCCACCGCCAGAATGATGGGAGCAATGGCCGGGGCCAGGGATTGCGGCAGGGAGTTGGCGATCTGGAACACGCCCATATCCTTGGCCCGGTCTTCGTCACTGGGCAGGATCGCCGCGAGCAGCGCCAGATCGACGGCGAAATAGAGGCCCTTGCCAATCCCCGCCAGGGCGACACCAACCAGGAATTGCGACACGGACGGCGCAAGAGCGATGACCAGAAAGCCGGATGCTTCCAGCGCTGCGGCGACGAAGATCAGCGGTTTGCGGCGGCCGGTCCAGTCCGTGATGAAGCCGCCGACCAGCGAAATGGCGATGGTGGCCGAGGCAATGATCGCCATCGATTTGACCATGACCTGCGTCGCATCCGACCGGCTGAGCGCCAACTGGTCGGTCAGGAAGAAGAGCTGATAGGTCAGCAGGAACGACCAGGCCATCATGATGAGAAAGCGACTGCCGAAAGCCCAACTGAAATCCCAATCGCGAAAGGGCGCAAAGATCGAGCGCAGCATGATGAGCGGATTCATTTTGCTGTCGCTGCTGACTGCAGGGCGGTCCGGCAGGATGACGCATAATGTCAGGATGCTGGCGACCGTAATGGCAAAGGGTGCCATGAACATCATCAGGTCCGACGATTGGGTATATTGCGTGATCCAACTGCCAGCGAAGGTTCCTGCGGTCGATGTCATGCCCAACATGCCAGCAACGCGACCCTGCATATGATAAGGAATGACATCGGGCAGAATGGGCAGGCAGGCCGCCTGCATGGCATTGAAGCCCGCCTGACAGATGACCCAGCCAATGCCCAGCAGCAGCAGATTGGGCGCGGTGCCAAGGATGGCCAGACCCAATCCGCTGACCAACAGGCCGCCCAGCAGCCAGGGACGGCGACGGCCGAAGCGGCTGCGCGTGCGGTCCGACAGCGCGCCGCAGATCGGCGTGATCACGAGCGCGACGAAGCCGCCAATGGCTAGGATAATACCGAGCCAGCGGCCCTTTTCGGCTTCCCCCGCAATTTCACTGACGCGCAACGCGATGGTGATGACGACCGGCGTCAGCAGCGCGATCCAGATGCCGAACTGCGCCAGCACATAGATGGCGATGAAGCCGAGCGATACTGGCGGTCGCCCCTGATCCACGGTCGGTTGGCCGATCATGGCCGGTAGGCCTTGCCTTCTGAATCCGCCTTCAACTTGGCAGGCGTGTCCGCGAACAGGTCGTTCATCTTCGACGGCAGGTTGGGCTGAACATACCAGTCGGCCGGGAAGTCGGCCGCGCGCGCGCCGTCGATCTTGCGATGGACCAGCCCCGAACTCGTCTTGCGGGTATAGGGAACAACATGCGCGCCCTGCTTGTTGCCAAGTTGGTCGAACAAGGACTTGCGCAAGCTGATCTTGGTTTCGAGCCAGGCCGGGTCCGCGATCAGATTGTGCATTTCATCGGGGTCGGTCTTGAGGTCATACAGCTCCTCCAGATCCCACACCCCATGATATTGGATATATTTGACCCGGTCGCGTTGGATGGCAAAGGTCGTGGGCGTCTGGGGGAAGCTCCATTCCCAATAATATTCATAGACGAAATCACCCGGATTCCAGGCTTTCTCGTCGATCTTGCCTTCGACGACTGGCAGGAAGCTCTTGCCCTCCATCTGCTGCGGCTTGGCGATATGGGCGATGTCGAGGAAGGTCGGCGCCAGGTCGAGGTTGCGCACGACTGCCGGGTTGGTGACGCCCTTGGGCACCATACCGGGTGCCCAGACGATCATCGGCACGCGGACCGAGGGTTCATAAGCATTGCGCTTGTCGATCAGGCCATGTTCGCCGATCATGAAACCATTGTCGGAATAGAAGACGACCATGGTATTCTTGTCGAGCTTGTTCTTCTTGAGGTAAGCCATGATCCGGCCCAGACTGTCATCGACGGGGCTGAGCGTGCGATAATAGTCGCGGACCTGCTCGGTCATGGGATTATCGGTATGATAGGGGAAATCCGCGCCATGCCAGCTATTGCGCTGGTTCTGGACCCATAAAGGCTTGCCCGCGTTATTTTCCGGCGTATTCGCCATGCTGGCCGGCAGCTTGATATCAAGATTGCTATACTGGGTCTTGTAGCGTTCGGGCGGCATCGGGTCGCTATGAACGGCCTTGTGGCTCAGATAGAGGAAGAAAGGCTTGGACGTGTCGCGGCCCTTTTCCAGCCAGTTCATGGCATAATCGGTCAGTTCGTCGGTGATGTAACCCGTGCGCTTGACCACGTCACCATCGACATTGAGCGTTTGCCGCTCGCCCGCCGCCAACCGTTCGGGCGAGAGCAATTCGGTCGGGAAATAGGTGCCCTGCCCCTTGAAGCTGACCCATTTGTCGAAGCCTTCGCGTGGCGCATCGGTGTCGAAACCCATATGCCATTTGCCAAAGAAGCCGGTCTGATAGCCTGCCTGCTGAAGATATTTGGGGAAGAAGGTCAGCCCTTCCTCCGAACTGTTATTATTGTCGATCACGCCATGGTTGCGCGCGGTCTGGCCGGTCAGGATCGTCGCGCGGCTGGGCGAGCAAAGCGACGAGGTCACCACGGCATTGGGGAAATAGACGCCGCTCTTGGCCAGGGCATCAATGTTGGGGGTTTGAAGGCCCGGCGTCAGAAAGCCCATCGCGTCATAGCGCAGGTCATCGACCAGCACGAAGATCATGTTGGTCGGCTTTTGCGGCGCATTGACGGGCTTGGCCAGCACGCCCGGTCCCAGCAGGGTGCAAGCGGCAAGCGCAGCGGCGCGCAGCGCGCGGCGGGCGTTCTTCATGAGCGGTTTTCCTTCTTGTCGCGGATGATGCAGCGAAAGCCGATATGGCTGGTCGAACTGTCCACCGCCTGCGGGTGGCGGGCGGCGGGACGATAGCGCTGGCAATAGCTGGGCGCGCACAGATGCGATCCGCCCTTGAGCACCTTGCGCGGGATCGGCGTATCGGGATTGGCGGGGTCAAGACTTTCGCGCTTCGTGCCACCGCGCGGATTGGCGGGGACGCAGCAGCTACCCTTCGCTTTGCGCTCGATCCGGGGCTGGGCGAACCAGTCGACGGTCCATTCCCAGACATTGCCGATCATGTCGAACAGGCCATGGCCGTTGGCGGGATAGGTGCGGACCGGCGAGGTCCGTTCATAGCCATCGTCGAGCGTGTTGGCGAAGGGGAAAGCGCCCTGCCAATAATTGGCCAACATCGCGCCGCCCGGTGCCAGTTCATCGCCCCAGGCGAAGTCCGCGCCGTCGAGGCCGCCGCGCGCGGCATATTCCCATTCCGCTTCGGTCGGCAGCGATTTTCCCGCCCATTTTGCATAGGCTTCCGCATCAGCATAGACGACATGGACGACTGGATGATCGTCCAGCCCGTCGAGGCTGCTGTCGGGTCCATGCGGATGCCGCCAGTCGGTGCCGAAGCTGAACTGCCACCATTGGCTATAATCGGCCAGATCGACGGGGCCGCGCGTGCGTTGGAACAGCAATGATCCCGGCTGCGCCGAAGCCGGGTCCATGCCGGGATAGTCTCTGGGGTCGGGCGCGATCTCGGCCAGCGTGACGTGGTTGGTCGCCGCCACGAAGCGCGCAAAATCGCGGTTCGTTACCGGCGTCTCGTCGATCCAGAAGCCATCCACCTGCACGCGGCGGACAGGCGCTTCTTCCGGATAGAAACTGTCCGCCCCCATCTGGAACGCCCCGCCGGGCAGGTGGCGCATACCCTCCGTCATTGGCGGCCGCCGAGCATGATGCCTGCACCACGCGGATAGGCGGGCGTTGGGCCATCATCGGAGAGGTCGGGGCGCTGTGCCTCGACATCGGCCATCGACCGGGGCAGCGAGAAGGGCAAGCGGCCCTGTGCCGTGGCGCGGCCCGCGACCACATCCAGCACGGCCGCATCGCTCGCGCCGAAGGTGACGATCAGGGCGCTGACCATGGGTTCGATCGCGGTCAGGATGGCCGGGCGGTCCATCTCCACGGCAATGATGGTGGCGACATGGGCGGACGCGCGCGCGATCGCCTGCACATCCTTGTCGTCGGGGCGGAAGTCCAGCCGCCCTTCATGCTGGCGGGAGCCGAAGAAATGATGGGGGTGCAAGGTTTCGAACGGCGTCGCGGTGCGAACCAGCGCGACCTGCGCCTTGGCAGGATCGTCCACCACGACGAAGCCAGCGGCGCGGGCCGCAGCCGGATCGACGCCGTGCAGCCAGATGCGTTTGCCCGGCGCGACCGGCAGGGTTGCGCGATCGTTGCGCAACAGCACCTGGCTGGCGCGCTGGACCGCATCGGCCTGGCGCTGGGCGTCAGGATTGCCGACGATCCGTGCGGCTGCCTGTTCATCGACATAAGGGTTGTCGAACAGACCCTGTTCGAACTTCAGCCGCAAGATGCGGCGGGCGGACTCGTCGATCCGTTGGACGCTGACCAGCCCCTTGGCGACGACGTCGAGGATGGGCGCAGGGTCGTCGGCACCGCCGAACTGGTCGATGCCTGCCGCTATGCCCTTGGCGAAGCGGGCCGTCTTGTCAGCCTGCTCCATGCCCCAGGGCATGCCGATCGATGCTGGTGTCTGCGGGTTGGCGGCATCGGGCGCAACGCAGGCCTGCGGGCAATCGCGGGTGATCGACCAGTCCGATACGATCAGCCCGGCAAAACCCTTGTCGCCGCGGAGCAGGCCGGACAGCAATTGCCTGTTGAAGCCGCCGCCGACCGGCTCGATCGGTTTCCCTGCGACCTTCGGCCCCTGCACGATGACATAAGTCGGCATCACGCCAGCGCTGCGAGCCGCCAAAGCTCCATCGAACGCACGGATATGGTCGGCGAAGGAAGCGTCGGTCAGGGTAGCATGGCGGCCATAGGCATTATGCCCGTCAAAACCCTCCGGCTGCGCGCCATAGCCGACCCAATGTTTGACGACGGTGGCGACACCCTGCGCGGTGACGCCCTCGGTCCCCTGCTGGAAACCTTCGACATAGGCACCCGCCAGGCGCGACACGGTGTCCGGGTCGGACCCGAAAGTCGCCGAAAAGCGCGCCCAGCGTGGTTCGGTGGCAAGGTCAGCCTGGGGCGACAAGGCCATATGGATGCCGACGGCGCGATATTCGGCGCGGGCGATATCGCCGAAGCGACGCATGACGGCCGGGTCGTTCAGCGCTGCAAAGCCGAGCATGTCGGGCCATAACGAAAAGTCGCCGCCCGTCGTGCTGGCCCCCAAAGTTGCCTGGAAATGGTGGCGCGGGTCAGTGCTGATCGTCGCTGGAATGCCGAGCCGTCCGGCCTCGGCCAGTTTCTGGATCGCATTATTCTGCGCCGCCAGTTGCGCAGGTGGCACGACAAGGCGGGTTATGAAGCTGGATATGTGGCGATCCCGCATCAGGCGGGTGGTCGCCGCCTGATCATAGATCATCCCACCAAAGCCGATTGGCGATCCTGGCGTCGGCAACGTGCCGTGGAGCATCAGTCCGGCCTTTTCCGCCAAAGTCATGCGGCCCAGCAAATCCTCCACCCGCCGGTCGACAGAGACTCTTTTATCCTCATAAGGATCAAGGCGGCCATTATGATTGAGGTCGCGCCAACCCGATGGCGGCGCAGCGGCCGCACTTAAAGTGAAAAAGGCGACGGTCGCCACCAGCAATCTGCCCAACCCTACCATCGTAACTGCCCTTTCCCGCAAAATGCATCGACCGGGCTTACCCCGGTGAAAGGCGCATCGCCGACTAGCCGATCAACCAGTGCCGCCTGAATATCGGGCAGCGAAGCGTAGGCATTGATATAGGTGGAGAAGTTCGGCGCGTCATAAAGATAATAGGGCTGGCCAAAGGAGACGAGCAGCGTCGGGATTTCCCGGTTGAACTGGATCATCGCATTGCGGGGACCAGCGTGGAGCTTGGCGAAATCGAGGAAGATATGACCAAGGCCCGGTGTCGCTTCCTGGCCGATGAGATAGAGGACGAGGTCGGTGTCATCCGGCGTCGGCATGGCTTCGGGATCGAATTGGCGGACTTCGAACCCCCGTTCCTGCAAATCTTGCATCATCGGGGTGAAGTCGCGGTCCGGCGCGCCCGCAAAGAAGCTCGTTCCTTCGTCCGATATCATCACGATGCGCCGATGGCGCGCGGGGCTGATCGGCAGGAGCGCGTCGCGATCCTTGACTAGGGTCAGGCTGTCGGCAACGGCGCGCCGGGCGACATCCAGGTGGTCGGGGCGACGCAGGGCTTCGCGCACCTGCGGCAAGGGAGCGATCCGTTCGTCGAGCGTCATGCGATGCAGGCCGAGCTTCGCCTTGAGCGATAGGCAGCGGGAGACCGCTTCATGCAGTCGACGCTCCGACAGGCGACCTTCGCGCAGCCCTTTGAGCATCAGGGCCATGTCCTGCGCCGGGTCGCGGCTGAACAGGAACATGTCACAGCCATTTTCGATGATGGCAGGCACGGCTTCTGCGCGCCCCATCCAACTGGTGATGCCACCCATGACGGTGGCATCGGACAGGATCAAACCCTCAAAACCGAGCTGCCCGCGCAACAACTCTTCGTTCAGCAGGCGTGACACGGACGCCGGTTCAAAGGCCTGCGCACCCGCGCGCGGCAATTTGTCCCGTATATAAGCGGGCAGCGCGATATGGGCGGACATGATCGTCATCACGCCATCGTCGATCAGCGCGCGGAAAATGCGGCCGAAGGTCGCTTCCCATTCGGCCAAGTCCATGTCGTTGACGCTGGTGACCAGATGCTGGTCGCGATCGTCCAGCCCGTCGCCCGGCCAATGTTTGGCGCAGGCGGCAACGCCCTGCGCCTGCAGCGCGCGGATATAGGCCTTGGCCTGTTCGAGAATGCGGTCCGGGTCGGACCCATAGGAGCGGGTGCCGACGATCGGGTTGCGGAAGGCACGGTTGATATCGACGACCGGAGTGAAGGACCAGTTATAGCCGAGCGCGCGGCTTTCCTGACCGACGATGGTCGCGAGTTGGGTGCTGAGGTCGATATCGTCGCAGGCGGCGATGCCCATCTGGTTGGGAATGGCGGTGGTGAAGGGATAGCTGACGGTGCCGCCTTCAATGTCGCCCGACAGAATGATCGGCACCTCGGATCGCTCAACCGCATCGCGTGCCGCAGTCCAGGCCGCATCCAGGTTGCGCGTCGGGAAGCGATGAATGCCACCAGGCGCGTGGGCGAGCAGTTCGTCAGTTTCCACCGCGCTGTCATGGCGTGACGAGAGGATAAAAAGCTGCGCAATCTGCGCCTCGACGCTCAGGGCGTCGCGCGTGCGTTCGACCCAGCGCATATCCTCTGGCGAAAGAGCCAGGGGACTTATGCGTTGGAAGGAACCGGGCGGCAAAACGTCGACGCTCAGCTTCATTTGGGCGCTTCGGGAAAAGCGTCGACATAGCGCCCGCGCTTGGCGAATATTTCAGGCGGTTCGGCGAGCGGCGGCGTGCTATATTTCCGCGCCTCACGCCACCATAGCGCCTTCATCTCTTCAAGCTTGGCAGGATAGCGCGCGGCAAGGTCCGTGCTTTCGGAATAATCCTTCGAAATGTCGAACAATTCCCACTTATCCTTGGCGAAATCAGTACCGTATTGGTGCATCGCGACCGCGCGCCAGTTGCCCGACGTGATCGCGCGTTGACCGCGCAGTTCGAAATATTGGACCGAGCGCGTTTTTGCGGTTGCGTCCCTAAAGGTCTTGCGGATCGACTGGCCTGCGACAGGAATTTGCGCATCGCCATCGACCGTCCGCGCGAAACTGGTCCCGGCCGCATCCAGCAATGTGGGGGCAAGGTCGATCGTGTCGACAAATTGCGTGCGTATGGCACCGCTATCGCGAATGACGGACGGCCAGGAAACGATCATGGGCGTGCGGACGCCCCCGGCATAGGGCCAGGATTTGTAGCGCCGAAATGGCGTACCGCCCGCCCAGGCCCATGGCTGCGGATATTCCGGGTGCAGCTTGACCGTCCCGATATCGTCGATCCGTTCCCGCTGCTGCGCGAAGCTGAATTTGCTCGGCCGATACATGGTTTCAAAGCCGCCATTTTGCCCGGCTTCAGCCGCGGCACCGTTGTCGGAGATCAGCATGATGATGGTATTGTCGTATTGGCCCTTGTCCTTGAGCCGCTGGATCACCCGGCCAATCTGTTCGTCGGCATGGTCGATAAATCCGGCATAGGTTGCCATATGGCGGGCAAAGACCGCCTTTTCGTCGTCGCTCAGCGCATCCCAGGCGCGATCACCGGCCGCGCGCGGGGTCATGATGGTATCGTCAGGAATGATGCCGATCTTCTTCATCCGCGCGAAGCGTTCGGCGCGGATCGCATCCCATCCCTTTTCATAAACGTCGCGATATTTGTCGATATAGGCGCGTGGCACCTGGAGCGGCGCATGGGCCGCACCCATAGAAAAGAAGAGGAAGAAGGGATTGCCCGCCGCATCGTCAATATTGGCGATGGCCTGATCCGCCATATCGGTAGAGAAATGATAGCCCGGCTTTTCAGGCTTGGGCAGCTTTTCATTCCCTTCGATCAGGTCGGGGCGATATTGATCCGTCCAGCCCAGATAAAAGCCATAAAATTGGTCGAACCCGCGCTGGAGCGGCCAGGAGGCGTTGTTGCCGGGCTTGCCATCCTCATATTCAGGACCAAGATGCCATTTGCCCACGCCATAGGTGCGATAGCCCGCCGCTTTCAGCGCCTGGGGTAGCATTTGCGCATTAAGCGCGATCTCGCCCCGGTCGCGGGTCATGTCGTCAGTGCGCTGATTGGTCGGCAGGTCCGCCATCCGCACTGTCTGGTTGTTGCGGCCGGTCAGCAAGGCCGCGCGGGTCGGCGTGCAGACCGCCTTGCTGTCAAATCGATTATAGCGCAACCCGGTAGCGGCCAGCGCATCGATATTGGGGGTGCGGATTTCCGAGCCGAAGGCACCCAGATCGGAAAAGCCGACATCATCCAGAACGATGAGGACGATATTGGGCTTTGCCGCTGGTGCCGCTTTGGGCGCAGCGCTGGCACCCGACCAGCCCAATCCCGCAACGAGCATGGATGCCGCCAACAACAGAGGTTTCTTCACCGGACCCGCTCCCACTCAAAATAGTGGCGCGGCAACATTGTGCCGCCGCGCCCTTCGATCAGAACTTCACGCCGAGGGTGGCACCGAAGTAGCGGTCTGCATCTTTGTTGAAGGTGCCGACCAGATCGGTGGTGCCGCCCAGGAACGACGTATGGCCGATGCTGGTGAGGTAGTTTTCGTCAAACAGGTTCTTGACGAACAGGGTCAGGCTGTAGCGGCCATCGATCTGCTTCACGCCGATGCTGGCATCGACCAGCGTGTAGGCGGGCTGTTCCAGCAGCGGGTCCTGCTCGACCGAGAAGTTCATCGTGCTCTGGAAGTTGACGCCAACCTGCGCAAAACCAGCCAGGTTGGTACCGGCAATATCCGCTTCATACCGAGGGGCGAAGCTGATCTTCCAGCGCGGGCTGACCGGCAACGTCGCGCCGCGCAAATTCTGGATGGGCGTGACACCGGCTGCCGGGCGGTAGCAGATGTTGGTGGGCATACCCGACAGAACCGGCGCGCTGGCGTTAAATTGCTGCGGACAGTTGAGGCCATCGATGTTCATCGTGGCATCCGAATAGGTGACAGCGCCGGTCAGGCTGAAATTATCATCGGGGCGCACGGTCGCCTCGACCTCAAAACCCTTGGTCCGCGACTTGCCCGCATTGGTTGGCGCGAACTGAACAACGCCTGCAGCAATGTCCGACCGATTGGCCTGCACCTGAAGGTTGGAATAGTCCGCCAGGAACAAGGCGGTGCTGAAGCTCAATACGCCGTCTGACGTGCGACCCTTGAAGCCGATTTCATAAGCATTAACATGCTCTGGCTCCAACACGCTCTGATCGGCCAGATTGGCGCCGATCTCCATTTCATAGCCCAACCCCTTATAGCCGCGCGTGTAGCTGGCATAGACCTGGGCATCGCGGCTGAACTCATATTGCAAGCCCGCCTTGCCAGTGACCGCCGTATCGTCCGCCGTGATCGATCCGCTCACTGGCGCATTACCCGGCAGCACCGCATCACCGGGAACCAGCGGCGAAATGCGGCTGCCGCTGTTGGTGCCCTTTTCATATTGCACGCGCAGGCCACCAATGGCTTTCAGGCCGCCGACGATGCGATATTCAACCTGACCGAAGGCAGCGAGACTATCCTGCTTCAGGCGGATATTGCTCGCCGAAGACTGGTAGATCGTATTGGCAGGCGCGCATGGCTGACCAAAGACCCCCGCCGTACAGCGCGCCCGACGCCGGTCGAACGGCCGCTTGATGTCGGAATGCATATAGAAAACGCCCGCGACATAGTTGAAGTCGCCGCTGTCATTATTAGCGATCCGCAATTCCTGGCTGAACGCGCTCAGGTCGACGATGCCGCTGTTACGGCTCCAGTCGGCATAGGCGGCCGACGCGCCGACGAAGAGCGGAACGCTGCTGTTGATGCGCTCGATCGGCTGGTTCACTTCCAGATAATAGTCCTGGTAGGCCGTGATGGACGTGATCGTCGCAGCGCCCAGATCCCAATCCGCCTGCAGCGAATAGGTCTGCTGGTTGCTGTTGGAATAGGTCACCGTCTCATCATTGAGTGTCCGGTTTTCGCGCGTGGCATTGATCGGGCCGACCAGCGCCTGAAGATTGGGATTGTTGATCGCGATCCAGGTCGAAGCACAGCAATCGGCATCGGTCTTGCGATATTCGCCGGTGAACAGAAGGTTCAGATTCTCCGTCGCGTCCCATTCCAGCTTGCCACGCACACCCCAGGATTTGGAGCCATTGTCCCAGCTATCGGTAGCGATATTGCGCGCAATGCCGCGTACATCGTTATAAAAGCCAGTGACGCGGGCGCGCAGCGTGTCGCTGATCGGGCCGGACACGGTGCCACGGGCGCGATATTCGCCATGCTCGGCGATGGTCACTTCGCCCCGGCCTTCAAAATCGCGCGACGGGCGCGCGGTCGTGACGCTGATGACGCCCGCTGTGGCATTCTTGCCGAACAGCGTGCCTTGGGGGCCGCGCAGCACTTCGACACGCTCGATATCGGCGAGGTCGGTGAAGCCCTGCGTCTGGCGCACGGCAACGACGCCATCGACAACGGTGGAGACGGAGGCCTCGACGCCCTGCCCGAACAGGGCAGTACCGATGCCGCGGATGCGGAAGCTGCTGTTGGTAGGCGTTGCGCCCTGCTGGAAGGTCAGCGACGGCACGGCCTGAACCAGCGAGGCGCTGTCATTGATCTGGCGGTTGGCCAGCGTATCGGCCGAAACGGCAGTGACGGCCAGCGGCACGTCCTGCAGCCGCTCTGCGCGCTTTTGGGCGGTGACGACAATGTCGGTGCTGGCGTTATTGGGTTCTGCGGCGAGGGCTGCTGCGTCCTGCGCAAAGGCGGGGGTCATGTTGGCGGCGGCGAGCGTCGCGATTAGCCCAATCATGGACGAGCCGGACAGACGCTGCGTGAGTTTAGATGCTTTCATACTACCTCCCCTTTATGCCAGCCGGATTGATTTCCGACATTTGCAGACAAATAAAAATGGGCTGTGCGACCCGAAGCGCCCATCGATCTTGTAGCGCTACATGTTGACTCCACGCCCTTGAGTCAAACAAAAATGTAGCGCTACATATATTTCCGGGGCGTGGCTGTCGCTTTTCCGACACAGGGCGAATTGGGACATGCGATTCATGGATTGAAGGCCAAGCGACTTAAGCTATGGAAGATCATGGGTTTGGGAAAATGATGACGAGACGGCCGACAAAGACGATCACCATAAAGACCGTGGCCGAGCTAGCAGGCGTGTCGCCCATGAGCGTGTCGAATGTGCTCAACAACCGGCATAAGGTTCGCGAGAGCACGCGGCAGGCGGTGATGGATGCCGTCAAGACGCTTAACTATTCCCTCAACCCCGCGGCCAAGTCGCTGGCAGGCTCCGGCATGACCCGCATCGGCCTGATGTATCGCAATATCGAAAATGCGTTTCTCAGTTCGATCCTGATCGGCAGCCTGGAAACCACCAACCGCATGGGTGCGCAACTCTTGTTGCAGCCGCTCGAAGTGGGCGATGTCGGGGAAGTGGCGGCGGGTATTCAGACCCTTATCAGCAACGGTGCGAACGCGATCCTGATCGCCCCGCCCTATTGCGAGATCGCCAATAGCCATGGCCTGACCAAAGACGCGCCGGTGCCGATCGTGGCGCTCTCCCCCGGCGACGACCTGTCGGAAGAATATTGCATTCGCATCGATGATTTTGCGGCGGCGCGCGACATGACGCGCTATCTTATTGGCCTCGGCCATAAGGATATCGGCTTCATTCGCGGGGCTGAGCATCATTTGATCAGCAGAACGCGCCGGGATGGCTATATGGCGGCACTGCGCGATGCGGGGATCGCGATACGCCCCGAATTGATCGTCGATGGCGACATGAGTTTCGAATCCGGGCTGGATGCGGCGCAGACGCTTCTCGGCTTGGCCGTTCGGCCCACCGCCATTTTCGCGAGCAATGATGATGTGGCGGCGGCAGTGACTTCGTTGGCCCATCGCAAGGGGCTGGATATTCCCCGCGATCTGTCGGTCGCAGGATTCGATGATACGCCGATTGCAGTGAAGATCTGGCCAGCCCTGACGACGGTTCGCCATCCGGGGGCAAGGATCGCTTCGGAGGCGGCGACCTTGGGCATCATGCTGGCGCGGGGGGGAACTGCCCCAGTAAAAAGCGCGACCCATCTCGACTATATGCTCGCGATCAGGGAGTCGACCGCGCCGCCGCCGGGATGAGGCCCATTCCGCCATTCAGGCGGAGGCGAAGATGGGCACCAGCATATGGTCGATCGCCTGGCTCGCCCAGCCCGTGTCATCCACCGCAACGCCGGAAAATTGCGCGATGAGTTCCGGGTTGCCAAATGTTATCAGCGCCGCGCCGATGAGGGTGAAATAGGCCATGACTGGCGGCGCACCCGCCAGTCGGCCTTGCGCCTGCAATCCATTGAATAAAGGTTCGAGCATTTGCCAGACCGGCTGCCCGAAATTGGCGACCACCCATTCATGTCGCGCGGACAGGACGGAAAATTCCTGAAGCATCAAGCGTGTCAGGCGGGGATTGGCCGCAAAGCTGCGCAGAAATTGCGGCAAAACGATTTCCGCTGTCGCAACCGGGTCGACCAGTGTTTCCGGCGTTAGCTGCGCCTGTAGATAGGCTTCCCCTTGGCGCGCAAAGGTTTCGATGACCTGCTGCCAAAGGGCCATTTTGGACGGGAAATAATAGGCCAGATGCCCCTGCTCAATGCCGGCTTCTGCCGCTATCGCGCGGGTACTTGCTCCTTCGAAGCCCAGATCCGAGAAAACCCGCAATGCCGCTTCGAGAACGACGCGCCGATTTTCCTGGCCATCGTAGCGGGCTGTTTTGAGCGGCTTGGGCGCAGTCGTTGCTTTTGTCATCGCTCTCATCTGCCGACCTCATCGCGTCGATGCAAGTCGTTGGTTTGTCGGTTGACAAATATCTTGGTCACGTGACAAAGCACGAAAGAGACAACGCATACCGTATTTTGGGAGAAGGCCATGTATCCGCTCACCGTCGATCAACCCTATCCGCGTAACCAATGGTGGGTGGCGGCCTATGCATCGGAATTGGGGCGGGCGTTGCTGGAACGGGATATTCTGGGTGAGCCGGTGCTCTTCTATCGCACGGAAGAGGGTGCTCCGGTCGCACTGGCAGGCATATGCCCCCATCGCGCCTTTCCGCTCGTCCGCGGGCATCTGGTTGGCGATGCCATTCAGTGCGGCTATCATGGTTTTATCTTCGGGGCGGATGGAGGGTGCAAGCATGTGCCCAGCCAGCAGGGCATCCCCCAGAAATCCGCGCTGCGCCGCTATCCGCTGGTGGAGCGTGGCAATCTCATCTGGATCTGGACCGGGGAAGAGGCGCTGGCCGATCCCGCCCTGCTGCCCGACATCGAAGCGATCGGCCCCGGCAATCCGGATTGGGCCGTTGAACAGCATCCGCTGGCGACAGTCGAAGCGCGATATACGCTGCTAATCGAAAATCTGCTGGATTTGAGCCACGTCACTTTCATCCATGCCACGACCATCCCCGGCGGCGGCAAGGTGGTGGAAATCCCGGTGACCCTGACCGAGAGCGAGCGCAGCCTGACGGTTCAGCGGCATGGTCAGAATCTTCCGCTCAATCCCCTGATCCAGCTTCAATTCCCCGATCAGCAAGGGCCGGTCCATCAACAATTTGATGCGGAATATATGGGTCCGTGCCTGATCCGCACCGGCGGCACGATCAGCGATGCGACCAGCGGAAAAGCCTTGGGCATCCAGAATTTCCTGCACATGATTACGCCGGCATCCCCGACCCGGCTTCACTATTTCGTGAACACCGCGCGCAATTTCGGGCTGGATAATCCGGCGCTTGCCGCGATGAATATCGGTATGGGCACGCGCATCCAGCCGGAGGATATCGATGCGATCGAGACGATCGAATCCGTCCTGCGGTCCGGAGCTACGCTGCCAAAGGAGATCAGCGCGCGGATCGATACCGGCGCGCTGAAGGTCCGCCGTCGATTGGAACAACAGATACGCGCCGAAGCAATGGCCGCCTGAAACGGACAGCGACCCGGACAATGGTTGCGCTTTTTTACAGCCTTCCAACTTGTCGGAGTAAATGCTCGGCCCGGCTGAGATAGGGGCGGTCGAGCATCCCACCCTTATAGCCAATCGTCCCTACGCCTGGATTTTTCGAGAATAGATCAACTATTTCAATGGCTTGATTTATTTCTTCCTCGGTCGGCGTGAAGGCCGCGTTGATCACATCGACCTGCGCGGGATGGATTGCCAACATGCCGCGATAGCCGTCGCGCCGGACCTTCTCCGCCCGTGCCTTCAACCCTTCCAGATCGCGAAAATCCCCTTGGATCGTATCGATCGCCGTAACGCCTGCCGAGGCCGCGCCCAAAAGGCAGAGGGACCGCGCCAGTTCATAGGTGAAGCCATAGCTGCCATCGGCATTGCGATTGCTGCTGGCGCCGATCGAATCGGCCAGATCCTCTGCCCCCCAGGTGAGCGCAACGACGCGCGGTGCGCCCTTATAGTCGCCGGTGTGGAACATGGCCTCGGCCGTTTCGGTGATCAGCACGATCAAGGGCGTGGACCCCGGCTCGATACCATTGGCGACTTCAAGCGCGGACAGATAGTGATCGAGCCGGTCGACATCCTGCCGCCCATAGACTTTGGGCAGCATGAGGCCGCCGGGTCGTGCGGGCATGACGGCCGCCAGGTCGAGCAGCGTGTAGGGACCATCCAGCGGATTGATCCGAACCCAGAGGCGTTCGCGGCCTTCGGTCCGGCTGGCCAGAAAGTCGTGGACGAGTTGGCGCGCCAGCCCCTTATTTTCGGTAGCGACGGCATCTTCAAGGTCGAACAGGGCGATGTCGGCCGCGCTGTCGGCGGCCTTGGCCATTTTCTTCTCGCTGTCACCTGGCGCGAACAGCCAGGAGCGCATCCTGACCAAAGGGGTCGGAACCATCGCGGCTGGGGTGGTCATGATCATCTCTCCGTCTTTTTTAAGATTTGGATGTAGGGACAACGCCTGTCAGCAAGGATCATCCGGGCGGCGCATGGCCGCCCCCTTGCCCCCTTATGCCAGCGGTTCACCGTCCCAGGTTTCGGTATCCACCTGCGCCTGTGCCGCGCGCGGATAGCGCGGACCGGACACCGCCTCAAAGGTGAACAGCGCATCCACCGCCGCCAGTGTGTCGGCCGACAGGTCAAGCGTCAACGTCGCCAGATCCTCGTCCAGATGGGCGATGCTGGTGGTGCCGGGGATGGCGACGACATAGGGGCGGCGTGACAAGACCCAGGCAAGGCTCAATTGCGCCATGGTGCAGCCCGACTCCGCCGCGATGCGGCCAAAGGCGGCGGCAAGTTGAAGATTATGGTCGAGATGCGGCGGGTGGAAACGCGGCATGGACGCGCGGACATCCCCTTCCGGTACACCCTCCGGCCCGACGCTGCCCGCCAGCACACCGCGCGCGACCGGCGAGAAGGCGACGAAACCGACGCCCAGTTCCCCACAGGCGTCCAGCACCGCAACTTCGGCATTGCGGGTCCAGGGCGAATATTCGGTCTGCATCGCCGCGATCGGATGCACCGCATGGGCACGGCGCAGCGTCGCGGCGGACATTTCCGACAGGCCGATCGCGCCGATCTTGCCCGCCTCCACCGCGCGCACCAGCGCGCCGACCGACTCCTCGATCGGCACATTGGGATCGAGCCGGTGGAGATAATAAAGGTCGATATGCTCGACCTGCAACCGCCGCAGCGAATCCTCCAGCGTCGCGGTAATCGCCGCTGGCGATCCGTCGAGGCCGCGCTGCCCGTCCTTGCCGCCCAGCACGCATTTGCTGGCCAGCGTGAAGTCATCGCGCCGGTGCATCAGCGTGCGGCCCAGCAATTCCTCATTCGCACCAAAGCCATAAAGCGCTGCGGTATCGAAGAAATCGACGCCGACATCGAGGGCGTGGCGCAGCAGCCGCTCTGCCTGTTGCACGTCGGGGCGCGGCAAATAGGCGTGGCTGAGGTTCATGCAGCCAAGGCCGATCGCCTTGACCGTGAAGGGAGCGATGGTGCGGGACGAGGGCAATGGACTCATGGGCGAGGCGATATCCTGTTTCCGTTGGGGTGCCCTCCCCTTAGCGACCGATCGAGCCGGGGGCCAGCCATGGGATCGTGGTGCCCCATGATGCACAGCCTATTGGCTTGGGCAGGAAAGGCGGCGATAGTCGGCCACAGGGGCTTGGACAAAAGGATGGCGAGATGACCCAGGACGCAGGAACCGGAGACAAGACAGGAGCCGCCGCCTTCCCGCGCGCGGTGCTCGACCTGTTCGACGCCTATGTGCATGGCGCGATCGACCGGCGCGGTTTCCTCAGCCAATGCGCTCTGCATGTCGGCGGCACGGTAGCCGCCACCGCCACATTGGCCGCGCTCAGCCCCGATTTCGCGCGCGGACAGGTGATCAAGCCCGACGACAAGCGGGTCAGCATCAGCCATGTCGATATCGCCTCGCCCGATGGCAATGGCACGGTACGCGCCTATGTCGCGCGGCCTGCGGGCAAGGCGGGGGCGAAGCTGCCGGTCATCATCGTCGCGCATGAAAATCGCGGGCTCAATCCGCATATCGAGGACATCGCCCGGCGGATCGCGGTCGATGGCTATATGGCGGTCGCGCCCGATGCGCTGACGACGATCGGCGGCTATCCGGGCGATGAGGACAAGGCGCGCACCGCCTTTGCGACGCTGGACCGCAACAAGATCGGCGAGGATTTCGTCGCGGCGGCCACCCATGCGCGAACGATGACGGGCAGCAATGGCAAGATCGCCGCCATCGGCTTCTGCTTTGGCGGATGGATCGCCAATTTGCTGGCGACGCGCCTGCCCGATCTACGCGCTGCCGTGCCCTTCTATGGCAGCCCCCCGACACTGGCCGATGTGCCGAGCATCACGGCCGAACTGCTGATCCATTATGGCGGCAACGACACGCGCACTAATGCCGCCTGGCCCGATTATGAGGCGGCGTTGCAACACGCCGGGGTGCGCTACACCGCCCATATTTATGCGGGCGCGGAACATGGGTTCAATAACGACACCACACCGCGTTTCGACAAGGCGGCAGCGGACCTCGCCTGGGCGCGGACGCTCGCCCTGTTTCGCCGGACGGTCGGCTAAGCCCCCCTATCGCCGCGCTTCGACAAAGGATGTCTGCATCGGCTCCAGCGGCGTGACCGGCGCGCCCAGTTCGCGGGCCAGCATCCTTTCCATCCAGCCGCGATGCCGCACCATGAAGGCGGCAAAGCCATCGGGCCTTGCCGGATCGAACACCGGCACGGCCCAGTCGGCGGGTGGCGGGACATAGGTGGGTTGCACGACGCCTTTGTCGTCCTGGGGCGGGTCGATATGGCGGCCAAGATAGCGATTGCCCTGAAAGCGGATCTGGGTGGCGGGGCCAAAGCCGGGCTGGATCAGATAATCCGGCCCGTTGCGCCCGACTTCATGGCCGTAGCGCACGGTGCCTGCCACCGCGAAGACATTGTTGCGGAAGCGGACGTCGCTGGCCCAGCCATCCCATTGGGTAGCGATCACCATCTGTATGTCCTGCTTCGGGCCGACATGGACAACATTGCCCTCGATCAGGACATCGGCGACTGTGCCCGCCAATTGGAAGGCACGGCTGCCGTCGTTGCGGCTGACATTGGACCGGGCCACCGTGCCGCGATTGCCCAGATTATCCTGGTCGCTACGCTTTGGCGAGCAGACGAGCAGGAAGCCGCCCGCATTGTCATGGCTATAATTATAGGCAATCGTCGTGCGGCGCGAATTGAAATCGGAATCGAACCCCTGCCCGTCATAGCGGGTGCGGGTGAAGGCGGCCTCGTTGAACTGGATCAGGCTGTGATCCGTGCTCCATTGCCAGATCGCTGCGGTGTAACCGGGCGCGCGGCTGCCTGCATAGCGCACGATATTATGCTCGATCAGCGCGCCGTCGGTCCCGCGCGGAACGATCCCGTCACCGCCGACATCCTCGACCAGATTGTCGCGGATCACCACGCCACCGCTGGGGAACCAGCGCTGCTTCGTCACCTGGTCGCTGATCCCGGCAATGCCCGATCGGTCGACGCGCCAGACGATATTGCGCTCGATGCGGATATCCTCGAACCGGGTCGGGCGTTTGGGGCCGAGCGCGCGAAAGACGATGCCGCCATTATCCTTGCGGTCGTTGGTGCCGCGCACGTCATGGATATACATGTCGCTGATACGGATGCCGCGCGCCACGCCGCTATCCTGCGCCGACACCAGCACGCCATAGCGCGATCCGGCGGGTGGGCCGTCATTGGTGACCTCCAGCCCGCTGACGCGGACATATTCCGCATTCAGGATGGCGACGCCATGTTCCGCCACCCCGCCCGCGTCAATGCGCGGACGCTGGCCGATGCCGGTCGCGCCGACCGTAATCGGCGCGTCCCTGCGGCCCGACCGGGTGATGACCAAAGGTTCTTTCCATACCGATCCGGCAGCGAGAAAGATATGGTCGCCCGGCCGCAGGGTCGTGGCATTGACTCGTCCAAGCGACCGCCACGGCGCGGTGGCTGACCCGTCATTGCTGTCCTGGCCCAGATTGGCGTCGATATAATAGTTGGCCGCATGCGCGCTGACGGCGCCGGTCGCAAGCAGCGATGCGACCAATAGCGCACAGGATCGTCGACCCAGGCCCCGCAATGTTCCGTCCAATAATAGCCGCATGCGTACCCTGTCTCATAACATTGGTTTCAATCCTGGCAGGCCAAGACTGGACCAATGCTTAACGAACAGCGACGCGCCTTTAACCCGTCATCCCCCCGCCGCGCTCGCCCGCATCCTTGCCCGCCAGATAGCCAAACACCATGGCCGGGCCAAGCGTTCCGCCAGCGCCGCCATAGGTCATCCCCATGGGCGAGGCCATCGCGTTGCCGGCGCAATATAGCCCCTCGATAACCGCGCCATCGACGTCGAGGACGCGCGAGCGGGTATCGGTCAACGGGCCGCCCTTGGTCCCCAGCGCGCCCGATTTCACTTCGATCGCATAATAGGGGCCATCGCCCAGCGGCCCCAGCGTCGCGCGCTTGTCTCCGCGCCAGCGCGGGTCGCCCCACCACAGGTCGTTATTCGCCTCGCCCCGTTGGAAATCGGGATCATTGGCCTGTTCGGCATGATGATTGAACCGGGCCACCGTCTTTTCGAGGCCGTCGGGGTCGATGCCGACCCGCTCCGCCAGCGCGCGCAGCGTCGGTGCGCCCGGCACCCATTGCGGCGGCGTCGCCCCCGCCTCGAAACTGTCGGTCAGCCCGCCGACGAGGAACGGATAATTGCCGTAGAAGGCCGCGTTGAAGATGAACCAGCAGGGCAGGTTGGCATAGGTGAAGGCGCTGACATCCTGTTCATGGAAAGCCGCGCCGAACGCATTGTAATTGGACGCTTCATTGGTGAACCGCCTGCCCTTGCGATTGACCATCAGCCCGCCGGGCATGGTTCGTTCATAGGTGAAAAGCTGGCGCCCCATGCTGTTGAGGTCGGTCGGCACCTCGATCACCGGCATCCACCAGGCTTCGCGCATATTGCCCAGCATCGCGCCGACCCGCATCGCCATTTTCAGACCATCGCCGCTATTGGTCGGCACCGACACCGGATGCGTCATCGGCCCACGGGTGAAGGCGCGCACCAGATCCTTGTTCCATTCAAAGCCGCCGGTCGCGATCACGACATTGGGCGCATGGGCGGTGCTGCCATCCTCGAACCGCACCCCCGCCACGGCCGCGCCGTCCATGATCAGATCGATCGCGCGCTTGCCTGTTTGGGGTTCAATGCCCCGGTCGAGGCAGGCTTTCATCAACCGCCCGACCAATGCCGCCCCCATGCCGCGCGCATCGACCGCGCGCCGCTGTGCCTTGACCTCTGGACTGGCGGGCTGGGGCACGGGCTGGCCTAGCGTGGTTTCACCGACGGTCATGGTGTAGTCCGGATAATAAGGCGAGGCCTCCAGCCGGTCGGACCAGTCGCCCAGCTCCTGATAGGGGAAGGGCGGACATTCCAGCGTCCGCCCGCCGGTGCGCTTGGCGCCGGGAAATTCGGAATGATAATCGGGAAAATCGGGAATGCTGTAGAATTGGACCGGCGTGCGGGCCTCAAGGAAACGGATCATGTCCGCGCCCGTATCCACAAAGGCTTCAGCCATCGCCGGGTCGATCATGCCATGCGACAAGGCGCTCAGATAGGTCAGCGCCTCTTCCCGGCTGTCGGTCCGGCCCTTGGCCATATGGGGATGATTGGGTATCCAGATCTGCCCGCCCGACCAGGCCGATGTACCGCCGATCTTGTCCGATTTCTCAAACACAGCGACCCGCGCGCCATATTCATGGGCCGTCACAGCCGCCGTCAGTGCCGCCGCGCCCGACCCCAGCACGATCACGTCGATGTCGCTCATCGCCCCTTCCCTCCCCTGTCTTTTGTCCTGCCATTCTCGTCTTCCAACGGCGCGGGGCAACTAGCGATAGTGGCAAGAGGAGTACGGGCCTTCGCCGAAATGCGCGACGGCGGGGATGCCCATCGGATGATGGACAACGCCCGCCGTCAGGATGGTCGGCCGCCGGATCGGGCGGCCGCCGGGCCGGAAACAGTCAGCGCTGTGCGAGCTGAACCGCCGACTTGTGGTTGATGTTGAGGCCGGCCTGCGCCCATTCTTCCTTCGACTGGCAGGTGGTGACGGGGATCAGCGATCCGGTCACGACTTCCTTGAAGCAATAGCGGTTGCTCTTCTTGTCGTAGCTGACCTTGGCCTGGCCATAGGTGCCGGTGGGCTGGGCGAAAGCGGGGGTGGCAGCAGCCGAAACGGCGACGGTGGCGGCGGCGATGGCGGCGACGAAAGCGATGGTCTTCATGATGTTTCTCTTTCCCTGAACAATGTGTGGCGATCCGTTGTGGATCATGCCGACAGCATTGCAGGGAGCGTGCCAATTCCAAAAAGAGCCGGAAAATAGGGGCTTTCACCGCACCAATACGGAACTTAGTGTCGTAATTTCACCGCATATTGGTGAAATATCCGATAGGTTTGGATATTTTTCATATCCGGTTCACATTAAGCGCCCCAGAGCCTCAGACCCGACCCGTTACCGGGATCAGCGCACCCGTAATCGCGTCTGCAGCGGGCGACAGGAGGAAAGCCGCCACCCCGGCCAGTTGCGTCGGCGTTACCCAGCTTCCAAAGTCCGCGTCGGGCATGTCGGCACGGTTGGCCGGGGTGTCGAGGATGCTCGGCAGGATCGCATTGACCCGCACCCCCTGCGCCTTCACCTCTTCCGCCAGCGCCTCGGTCAACCGGGCGACGCCGGACTTGGACGCGGCATAGGCCCCCATCCCCGCCGCTGCCTTGGTCGCTGCCGCCGCGCCGATATTGACGATCGCGCCGCGGCTAGCGGTGATCATGGGCAACAAGGCACGACTGGCGATCAGCGCCGTGCGGACATTCATGGCATAGAGCCTGTCCCAGGTCGCGACGCTGCCATCCGCCACCGTTTCCCAGGCGAACCCGCCCGCAATATTCACCAGCCCGTCGAGCTGGCCCAGTTCGGCCGAAATTTGCGCGGCCGCCCCCGCCATCGCCGCTTCATCGGTCAGGTCGACCCCACCGAGCGCCAGCGCAACGCCATCGGATGCGACCGCGCCGAGATCGATGCCCACGACGCGCCATCCCGCCGCGCTCAGTATCTCGACCGTCTTGCGCCCTAATGCGCCTGCCGCGCCGGTTACCGCTACTATGCCCGTCATTGCCCTGCCCTTTCCTGACCCGTGTCCTGAAGGCTCGCCATGCCCATATATTTCCTCTCAGCATAGCCCCCTCTATGCTCTGGCAGGCGCGCCGACCATGGGAAGCGGACAATCCTATTCGTCACTTGCTATATATGCTATATTGTTTCTTTATTCCTTATATAACATTGATAAATAATCATTTTCCTTTCTACATATATTACACGGGTTAACGCTGGTTTGGACAATAGGGCGATGCTTTACCCCGATCATAACCTGCTCCAGGCCTATGCGCAGGCCCAGGCGGCACTCGAACGGATCGAAGAGCGGCGACGGCTCAGTCCCGTGCGCCAGCCCTGGCGAACACGATGCCTGATTGCCGAACGCCAGACGATGGCGCAGATGGATGGCCGAGCGCTCGATGATCTGGATGTTCAGATCAATGCAAGGGGTCGTGTCTCTCCTTCGGCTTTTGATCTCAGTTTTGCGCGTGATAGCATCGGCGCGAGCATCAGTCTCGACGCGCTGATGCGGGATGCCCCGGCCTTGCTCACCTGGCTGGGAAAGGGCCATGGTCGATCGCTACACGACCGGACCGTTGGCGATATATATTTGGCGATCGAACGATGGCAGCAGGACGTACGCGCCCTCCCGCCCTCCCCGCCCCTTCTTCAAAGCGCCGAAGTAGCTCGCCTTTGGCGCCATCATGCACCTTTGGGGCGCGATGATCTGGTGGCAAGCCTGTTGATCGGTGACCGTTGGGGTCCCGGCCGATGGGATGGATCAGCCGGTGGACTGACGGCGATGGGACTGGAGCGCAGCCATGCGCCCTGGCGGGTGGCGCAAGACGACCAACTGCCCCTGCTCTGGCTTAAGGCGATCGCACGAGGCGCGCAGGCGCAGCTTGACCTGGAAATGCGATTGCGCGGCTACGCGAAACGCGCAATGCAACATGTCGCGCAACGTCGACGTCCGGGCAAATTACAGGCTGTTTTGCTGCTCGCCATGGGACGACCGCGTATCACCAGTCGGCAGGTCGCTGACGCGCTTGACCTGACATCGGCTGGTGCCATTAAATTATTGACGATCGCAACCGAAAGCGGATTGCTCATCGAACAGTCCGGGCAGGCGAGCTATCGCAGCTATGCCATACCTGTGTCTCTGTCGACCACCCCCCTGCCCTCTTCGCCAAGGCATTCAGAGTGGCTGGAGGACGAATTTTCATTCTCTGGTGCGGAAATAGAGGGCTCGCCAGAAGCTTCCTGAGCGCCAATTGACACCCTTTACATACGACACCATGCCGCAAGCCTCAACGCACCCTGCGGGGCGTCCAGCAGCCAATTTCCGCTATTTCTCTTTTTGTTCTGTGAACAGGATGGCGGGGAGGGGAGGGCGACGCTGGAGCTTGTATCGCTGAGTGCGGAGCGAGCTGCTGATTCTGAAAACACGATGCAGGCATCTATATGGGGTGGAAAGCGACGGCAGTCAGGCGGCGGTAGTCAATCTGCTGTGCCATGGGATCGGATGCAGGATCATGATTTGATCCAGCGACGTGTTTTCAGAATCATGCGGGATCAGATGCTCGATGAAGAAGGCCTTGGATAGAAGGAGGCCCAACCCACGCAATAGCGCCATCTTTGCGTGACCATTTATCCAAATGTGACCTCGCCCGACAGCATAAGTGAGCGGTTCAAAGGAAATTCGAAAACACGTTGGAAGGGCAGGGCGGTCTGGTCCCGCCGGTCAAAGCCGATATTTATTCCGGCGATGATGCTCTTTCACGAAGCCGTAGAAGCGCTTGGAATAGTTGCGCGGCAGTTCTGCGGGATTTTCCCCCAAGAAGGCATCAAAACGCCGCATCAGCTCGTCATAGTCCCAGCCGGGAAAATCGGCGCGGATCGCTGCATAAATTTCTGGATCGAGCATCTTGCTCGCGCTGCTGCTGCGGGCAGGGGCGGGGACGCGCGCATTACCAGCCTGCGCGCCGAGGCGGGCAGGGCGATCTGCCACCCGCATCCCGTCCGACACACGGGAGATCAAACCCAGCGCGAGGCTGGTATCGACCATCTCATCCTTTACGCTGGTCTCACCAGCCGTTGCCTTGCGGCGGCGGCTGGATTGTTCAGCCAGATGGCGGCGCATCACCATCTTCATCTTGGGGCGCGTACTATCGCCATCGACCACGGCCAGGCTGATGTCCGGCAGGTCGTTACTCCTGGCCAGCTCCATCAACTTGCGCTTGAAGACCGGATAGCTGCTTTCGCTGCCGCTTTTCTGATGGAGGGTTTCGAAGCCGATGGTGAAGCCCTCGGCACCATTGCCGCCCGCATGTTTGCGCGATGCGCGGTATAGCCATTTGCCAAGCCCGCTGGTGATTTCGAAATAGAGCGGGGAAATGGAGAGGATGTTGCGCTTGTCCATCACGCCATCGAAAAACCACTTCGACAGAGTGATCTCCATGCCAAGCGATCTCTGGGTCCGCTCGTCGACCAGATGGGTGTAGCTGTCGATCCAGGAAAAGGTCGTCTCGCGGCTTTTGGCGCTGGCGCGAATATTGGTCTTGATGGTCGTCGCCTGAAGCCGGTCGAGCGCGCTCACCAGTCGCTCATAGGCGCGCCCGCTGGTGCCCCAGCAGATGCGTTTCAGCAAATCGCCAGGTTGAATGCGAATGACCGGCGACAGTTCATTCTGCCCGCGCTCGCGTAATTCATTCAGATGCGAGGCGAGGTAGATCATGATGTCCGCGTCCCAGATCGTCGCCATCCCATAGGTTGGATTGGCTGAAACATGGACGGTCACTGACTTGTCGGGGCTTATATATTCGATTGGCTTGACCCGCTTCCGCTTCGATAAGCTGAAGAAGGGGCGCTGCATCGTTTCCTGATAATCACGCAGCGAAATGTCGCTGAAGTCGGGCAGGGTGAAGAACATTTCGAACTGGACCTTGCGCTCTTTCAGCGCCGCCTTAAGTTCGCCCTCCTGTTCCACCACATTGATCCCGATTGCCGTCCCCCCAGGGGGAAAATCCACATAAGAATATGAAATATAACGATAATATTGCTATTTTCAGCTTTTCGTCCCTGTACCTTAACGCCGCCGCGCCGCACAGATTTTTGCCTGTTCAATGATCGGACGAAGCGCCGCCAATATGTCATCGACCGACAAGTCGCAGGGAGAGAGCGACAGGGTCAGGATCTTCTGTTGATCCTTTTCCACCCGGCCAATCTCATTGCCCGACGGGCTTGCGATCATGGCCTTTTGCGTGCGCCCTTTCGCGACCACGGCCTTGAGCAGCCGCGCCATCACTTCCGGCCCGCCGATCGGCTGCTCATCCCCCGACCGACGAAAACTCTGCTCAGACGCAATCTGCTCGGCGGCGGCTTCCAGTTTTGTTCGCGCTGATGGATCGCGCAGCAGGGGCAGCAGCTTTTCGGCATATTTCGCCTGGAGGTCCATCGGCGAATGAAAGGCGCTGACGAGGGAAGGGGGTATTTCGGTCAGCGCGATATAGCGGGACAATTGCGACTTCGAAATCTTGAGCCGCTCCGCCATGCGCAATTGCACGCCACCATAGAAATTATCGACCGCCGCCTTGTAATTCATCCCGCGTTCGAGATCGGAAATATCCTCCCGCTCGCGATTTTCGATGTCGGCAAGACGGAAAGCGGCCTCATCGTCCAGATCCTCGATAATCGCGATCAGTTCGATGTCGGGATAATGATTGGCGTTGAGCCAGGCGATCGCCCAGTGGCGCCGCGTGCCGGTCACCAATTCATAGGGCAGTTCGGCATTGGGCGTGCGGCGAACGACCGCTGGTACGCGGTTGCTGCCTTCGGCCAGGATCGAATCAATGAGGCTGCGCAACCGATGCTCGTCGAGCAGCGAATAGTCGCGCGCATTGCCCGGCCAGACCGAACATTCGGCGGGCTTCAACCGAATGGTCGGCCGCTTGACGATCCGCGCCGCCTCACCAAAGGCTTCGAGCCGCTTGTTGGTAAAATTGGTGCGGGGTGCCGCCGGTGCCTGCTCCGTCGGAACGGGCGCGGGATCGTTCAACGCGGATGCCAAGGCCTCGCTGATGAGGGAGCGGCGGCTCATGCCGCGACACCCACGCTTGCATCCGCGGTGAGGCTGGTCGATGGCCATTGCTGACGGATCTGTTGCTCCACTTCGGCAAAGACCGCGTCCAGATTGTCGCGACAGCGCGTATAGGTCTGGTGCGACGCCGAGGGCTTGGATTCATAGATGGACCGGAATGCCTGGGTCGCATTCTTGATTTCCTCGGACGCCAATATGGGTTGCCCCAACAGCAGTCCGGCATAGGTCGCCTGCATGATCCGCCACATATCATTTTCGCCCGGCTTGCTCGGCGAGAAGGCGGAGCAGACGACGCGGATGAAGCCGTAATTGACCGGCGTGCCATTTTGTTCGAGAATTTCGATATTGTCCGCGATCGTATCCATGAAATGGATGGTCGAGAGATAATCGAGCTGGCGGGCTGGCACCGGGATCAGCAGGCCGGTGGCCGCGGCCATCACATTAAGGCCAAGGAAGCCCATGGCTGGCGGGGGATCGAGCAGGATCACGTCGAAATCCTTGGCGACGCTCGATATGCCGATGCGCAACGCCTGCAAGCTTTCGCGCACTGCCTGTCCGCCTTCGCGCAGTGTCGATGTCAGATCCCATTCGGCATCCTGCAGGCCAAGACTGGACGGCACGATCTTGATCGTCGGCCAGGGCGTGTCGCGAATGGTCTGCGAAAAATCGCTGAACGTGCTGCGCGGCGAGAGGAACGCGCCCAAAGTCTGTTCATCATCGATCAGCGTTTCGGGCTGAATGTCGAACATGGTCGTGGTCGACGCCTGCGGATCGCAATCGATCACCAGCACATGATAGCCATGCAGCGCCAGATAATCGGCCAGATGCTTGGTGATCGTGCTTTTGCCGACCCCGCCTTTGAAATTTTGGACCGCCAATACGACCGCATCCTCGTCGGGCTGTTTGCCGACATGGATACCCAGCGCCTCGCGGATGTGGGTCAGGTCTTCGAGCGTGTAATAGCGGCGGCCATTGGCTTGCTGCTTTGGTTGGGGCAGGCGGCCTTTGGCCTCCGCCTTGGCGAGCGCTTCGGGTGTCCGGCCAATAAGTTCGGCGGCGACCGTTGGGCCAAAGCTGATATCCAGCGTCTTGTGATTGTCCGGCCGGAACACGATCGTCTTGATGTGATCGCGCATCTGCTGGCATGCGGTGGTAACGTTGCGCAATGTGTTGACCGTAAACGACATGATGCCCCTCAGCGCCGAATCACGACTGTTGAAAATGGTTGGCGTTTAATGCGCCTATTTCTGCACCAAAGTCAAACCGTGGCGAAGTCTGTGCCGCGATTGCCACTTGCTGCGCTACGGCAGGTTCAAACTAGAACCTTTGGATTGACGCGCTGCGGAAGCCTCTGGTGCCTGCTGATAGCCCATCAACCTCAATTCCCGCGCAGCTAGGGAAGCTGGTCACCAACCTTGCGCCATTTTTACGTCTGGGGTGCCAGCCGAAAGCTTTAGGGGATTATTTGGAGATTAGCAGAGTTAAGGCCATCGTCATGCGGTTGTAACGCTGCTGTCATCGCGAGTCGGGTCGTTGCGGGCGAAACTGATGCCACGTTGGATGGGTTTTGATAGCACGGCCTGACGAGTCCGAAACCACGCCGCATCGACACTGATAACACGTTGGCGGATCGTTCGCCCGCTGCGGTCATTTTTCCAATTGCGCCGCAACGATCGGCGTCAGCTTGCCGACGATCACTTCCACGCCCTTGTCATTGGGATGGATGCCATCGGGCAATTGCAGCGCCCGATCGCCAATCACCCCGTCCAACATGAAGGGATAGAGCGTGGCGTCATATTTCTGGGACAGCGTCGGGAAGATCGGATTGAAGGCGGCGGCATAATCCGGCCCCATATTGGGCGAGGCAAGCATCCCGGTCAGCAGCACCGGAATATCGCGCTTCTTCAATTCCGCCAGGATCGCGTCGAGATTGTCGCGCGTCGTCTCAGGGCTAAGACCACGCAGCATGTCATTGCCGCCAAGCCCCACCAGCATCAGGTCCGGCTTGCGCGCCAGTCCGTCGAGCGTGAAGGCCAGCCGCGCCAGACCCGCCGCGCTGGTATCGCCCGACACCCCGGCATTGACGACCTGCGCTTGCATGCCGCGGGCCGCCAGAGCCTGCTCCAGCATCGGGGCCAGCCCCTTGCCCTGGTCCAGATTATAGCCAGCATAGAGGCTGTCGCCGAACGCCACCACCAGCTTGCCATCGGCGACTGGCGCAGCGGTGGGCGCGGCCTGCGCGCTGTTGGCGACCGGGGGCGGTGGGGGCGTGCTGTCCGAACAGCCGCTCGCCAGTTGGACAATCAGCGCCAACGCCCCATATTGCGATAATCTGCCCGCCAAGGAGCGCTCCTTTTTCATGCACATGCCTATCGACCCCGCCACTATCGCGATCTGTGCGCGCAATGTCACCCTCTCGCTTGGCACGCGCGACGCGCCGGTCGAGATATTGAAGGGCGTCGATCTCACCTTGTTGCGCGGCGAAAGTATCGCCATTCTTGGCGCATCGGGATCGGGCAAAAGCTCGCTGATGGCGGTGTTGTGTGGCCTCGAACGCGCGAGCGGCGGCGATGTGCATATTGGCGGCGTCGATTTCGGCGCGCTGGATGAGGATGATCTGGCCCGCGCCCGGCGGGGTCGCATCGGCATCGTGCTGCAGAGCTTCCACTTGCTCCCGACCATGACGGCGCTGGAGAATGTCGCCGTGCCGCTCGAACTGGCGGGCGTGCCCGATGCCTTCGCCCGCGCCGCCGACGAATTGCGCGCGGTCGGGCTTGGCCACCGGATCGACCATTATCCATCGCAATTATCGGGCGGCGAGCAGCAGCGCGTCGCCATTGCCCGCGCCGTCGCGCCGCGCCCGACCATCTTGTTCGCCGACGAACCCACCGGCAATCTCGACGCGACCACCGGCGTCACCATCATGGACCTGTTGTTCGATCGCCAGCGCGCGGCGGGCGCAACGCTCGTCATCATCACCCATGATCCGGCGCTCGCCAACCGCTGTGGCCGGATCGTCGAAATGCGCGATGGCCAGATCGTTTCGGATCGCGCGGCGTGAGCGCGCTCGATTGGGCGTCGAGTTGGCGCATCGCCCGGCGCGATCTGCTTGGCCGGTTCCGGGGACTGCGGCTGCTTTTTCTCTGCCTGTTCCTCGGCGTCGCGACGCTGGCGGCGATCGGCAGCCTGACCTCGGCGATCACGCAGGAACTAAGCCAGCGCGGGCAGGGGCTGCTGGGCGGTGACGTCGAAATCGCCATGACCCAGCGCGAAGCAGGGGAGGGCGACAAGGCGGCCTTCCGTCGCCTCGGCCGCTTGAGCGAAACCATCCGCCTGCGCGCCATGGCGCGGGGCGAACGGCCGGACTCGGCCGCCGTACTGACCGAACTCAAAGGCGTGGACAGCGCCTATCCGCTCTATGGCACGCTGGCCCTGCAAAGCGGCGTCTACCGCGCGCCCCTTGCCCCCGACCGCATCCTGATCGGCCCGGCGCTCGCCGACCGATTAAGCGTCAAGCCCGGCGACCGCCTCGTCTATGGCACCGCCACCTTTACCATCGCGGACATCATCACCGACGAACCCGACCGACTGGGCGAAGGCTTCACCCTTGGCCCGGTGGCGATCGTCTCGCTGGAAGGCTTGCACCGCACCGGCCTGATCCAGCCCGGCAGCCTCTATGACAGCAAATATCGCCTTCGCTTGCCCCCCGGCGCAGACGCGCAGGCGGTGCGTGAGGATCTGGAAAAACGATACGCCTCGGCCGGATGGGAATATAAGGACCGCGATCGTGCCGCGCCGGGGGCAAGCCGCTTCATCGTCCGCATGGGCCAATTTCTCTCGCTCATCGGCCTTGCCGCTTTGGTCATCGCAGGCATTGGCGTCAGCAATGGCGTTGCTTCCTATCTCGCGCTCAAACGCCCAGGCATCGCGACTTTCAAGGTGCTGGGCGCGACCTCCACCGACATTGCACGCATCTATCTGCTCCAGATCGGCTGCGTCGCGTTGCTCGGCATTGCCTGCGGCCTGATCGTCGGCGCGCTCCTGCCGCCTGCCATCGTCGCACTAGCGGGCGATGTGCTGCCGGTCAGCCCCGGCTTCCGGCTCCATGCCCTGCCGCTCGTCACCAGCGCCGCCTATGGCCTGCTGATCGCCTTCCTCTTCACCCTGCCGCCGCTCGCCCGCGCCCGGACTCAGCCCGCCGCGCTGCTCTTCCGTGGCGTGGTCGATGCGCGCCATGGCATCGACCGGCGCAGCCTGATTGCCATGACGGCGGCAGGCGCGCTGTTGGTCGCGCTGGCGCTCGGCACCGCGCGCGATCCGCTCTTTTCTGCCGCTGTTCTCGGCGCGACCGCAGCCGTCCTGCTCCTGTTGCTCGGCATCGGCTGGGGCGTGCGCCAACTCGCCCGGCGCGCGCCGCGCCCGCGACGGCCCTTGCTCCGCCTCGCGCTCGCCAATCTCCACCGCCCCGGCGCGCAGACCGCCGCGCTCATCGTCGCGCTTGGCCTTGCGCTCACCCTGTTCGTGACGCTGGCGGGTATCCAGACCAGCCTCGACAGTGAAATCCGCAACGTCGTGCCCAAGACGGCACCCGCCCAGTTCGTCCTCGACATCCCATCGGGCGAGGGGGACCGCTTTCAGACGATCGTGCGCGCCCAAGCCCCCGACGCGCAGTTCAACATCGTCCCGGCCCTGCGCGGCACTATCGTCGCTTATGGTAATCAGCGGGTCACGGATCTGAAGGAACTGCCCGACGGCGCCTGGTTCTTGCGCGGCGAGCGTGGTGTCACCTACAGCACGACGCTGCCCGAAGGCAGCGAACTGGTCGAGGGGCAATGGTGGGCACCCGCTTATGCCGGGCCGCCGCTCGTTTCCTTCGACGCGGAGGCCGCCAAGACGCTGGGCATCGGCGTTGGCGACACGCTGACCGTCAGCCTGTTGGGGCGGGAAATCACCGCGCGCATCGCCTCCCTGCGCAAGATCAATTGGGAGACGATGGGCTTCAACTATATCATGGTCTTTTCGCCCGGCACCGTGTCCGCCGCGCCGCACAGCCTGGCCGCGACCATCACCATGGACCCGCGCCAGGACAATCAGGTTACCCGCGCGCTGCTCGCCGCTTTCCCCGGCGTGTCGGTGATCGCCGTGGGCGAAGTGATCGAGCAGGTCGGCGCGATCATGACGCAAATGTCCGCCGCCATCGTCGCGGCCGCATCGGTCGCGATCCTCGCGGGAATCGCGGTGCTGGTCGGAGCCATCGCCGCCTCGCGTCAGGCACGTAGCTATGACAGCGTGATATTGAAGACGCTCGGCGCAACCCGCTGGCAGATATTGGGCGGCCAGGCGCTCGAATATGGCTTGCTCGCCATGATGCTGGCGCTGGTCGCGCTGGCGCTTGGGTCGGGCGCGGCCTGGTTCGTCATCGTCCAGATCTTCGATTTCACCTGGTCGCCCGACTGGCTGATCGTCCTCGCGACGCTGGGCGGGGGCGCATTGCTGACGCTCGGCATTGGCCTCGCCGGATCGATCCCGTTGCTGTCGGTGCGCCCGGCCACCGCCCTGCGGCAGCTTTGAACGTCGGGTTGCACGCAAACGGCACCAAGCGCGGCTCAGCCCAGCGCGCTTGGTGCAACCTGCCGCGCGCACCGGGTTAGAGATAGGGTGGATTAAGACTGCACGCCCTCAACTCATCCTCCCCTTTAAGGGGAGGTGGCAGCACGAAGTGCTGACGGAGGGGTGTCGCCCTATCGATAGCGCGACACCCCTCCGTCTGGCCTTCGGCCCGACACCTCCCCCTCAGGGGGAGGATGAAGGTGGGGTGCAGCCCTGATCGGTTTCCAACGCCAGCTTGCGCTTTTTCAGGGACAGCCACCATGACAACCACCATGACAGTGACCCGCTCCTTCGTCGATCTGCGCGCCTGGGCGGCGGGCAAGACGGTTGGGGCAGGGGAGGGCGATGCCTTCCTGTTCGCCCGCGCGCTGCTCCCCCAGCCCGAAGGTCCGGTGACGATCGGCCTGATCGCCTTGACGCAGGGCAGCGGCACGGTAGACGCCATGTCCGCCGATGAATTCATCATCGTCGAATCCGGCACCGTGCAGATCGACCAGCGCACGCTGAACCAAGGCGATAGCATCGTCCTGTGCGAAGGCGCGACCTTCGGCTGGACCGTGGCGTCGGGTGCGCGCCTGCTGTTCGTGCGCCGCGCAGGTGGTTCAGCGGCCGATGGCCAGATCGTCCCGATCGACACCCACGCCCCACTCGAACCGTCCGGCGCGCCGCTGGCCGAACTGCTGGTCGGGCCGACGCCCTCTTGCCGCAACTTCACCGACTATCGCTCGGCCGATGGGGAGTTTGTCTGCGGCACCTGGGATTCCACCCCCTATCATCGCCGTCCGATGACCTACCGCCATTATGAGCTGATGTATCTGCTCGATGGCAGCGTCACCTTCGTCGACGGCGCAGGCGCACAAGGCACATTCGGCAAGGGCGACATCTTCCTGGTCGAACAGGGCGCATCGTGCAGTTGGGACAGCCAGGTCCACGTCAAGAAAATCTACGCCATCTACCGCCCGGCGTAAGACCCGCCTCTCGTCATTGCGAGCGTAGCGAAGCAATCCAGTGGGGTGCCCGTGGATTGCTTCGCTACGCTCGCAATGACGAAAATTTACGCCAGTGGGTCCAGCGTCCCCAGCCAGGCCACCAGAACCAATATGCCAATCGCAGCGCCCGTCTCCACCATTAGCGAGAGGCGCAGCGCGGCGATCGTCGCACGCCCGCGCTCCAGCGCAGGTGTCAGCCGCCAACGGTTGAGCGCGGCCAACCCCAGCATCGCTGCAAACAGCAGCAGCTTCGCGCCGAGCAGCCAGCCATAGCGGCTCCCCGCCAAGGCGGGCAGGTCGGCAATCCCCACGATCATCAGGCTGTTGACCACCCCGGTCACGACCAAAGTCGCGACGAACACCGTCCCCAACAGCGCAAACTTCACCAGCATCACCGCGACCCGATCGACATTGGGTCGCCGCGCCGTCACCGCATGGAGCAAGGCCGCCAGCGCCCCGATCCACCCGCAAGCCGCCCAGATATGCGCGACATCGGCTGCCCGATGGATCGTCCCCGCCATATCCTCGGTCGCGCCCGCATGGCCGGTCCAGGCGATCGTCGCCGCCGCAACCGCCGCCGGGATCAGGACCAGGCGGTTGCGCCCCGCAACGGCCAGCCCCAGCGCGGCCAGCAACGCCGCCGCCCGCACTGCCAGCACCGGCCCGATCGGCGTCATCCTCAGCAAGATTTCTGCCGTCGCCCAGTCTGGCGGCAGCATGGGGGTGCCTGTCATGCTCGCCCCGCTCGCCAGCAGCCACAGCGCCGACAGCGCCATGCCGCCCAGCGCCAGCGCCACCAGCACAACCCGGCTCCCCGCCATGCCCATCGCCCACCAGAAGAGCGGCAGGCCCATGAGCAAGGCGAGGTCGGCCATCAGGCCGAACCGGGCAAAGACCAGCATCCCCCCATCCATGACGGCTTACTTGACCTTGAAGCTGTAGCCACCTTCCATCTTATGCTGGTCGGCGCCCACGATATGCCATTTGAGGTCATAGTCGCCGGCGGGCAGGGCGCGGGGCAGGGTGACGACCATGGTCTTGCCATCGGGCGCAAGCGCGGTCTTGAACCCCTTGATCGGCATCGGCGGATGATCGGCCATGCCCGGCATTCCCGTCATCACAAGCTCCACGCCGCTCATCGGGGCCAGGAATTTCTCGGAAAAGGTCAATGTCAGTTTGGTCGGCTTGGCGACGGTCGCATTGGCGGCGGGGCTGGACGATACCAGCTTGCTATGCGCCAGCGCCGCGCCCGGCAGGATGGCAAGCGACAAGGCGGCGGCGGCGATCAGGAAACGGGACATGGACTATACTCCTTGGATGAACGGCTGGAATGGGTCGGATCAGGATGAAAACAACATCCGTTCGTTTCGAGCGAAGTCGAGAAACGCAAGGGCAGCGCTGGCCGCTTCTCGACTGCGCTCGAAGCGAACGGCGGGAGTGGTTTCCACCGCGATCGCGACAAGCTCTGCGGACCATTACGCATGGACTTGCCCCACCCCTTGCCCAAGGTGCATGATTTTTTGTCGCCTCCATATCGTGAGGGATTGGCGCGCGCCGCGCGTATGGTGCGATGAGGATGGAGTATGTGCGATGAATGATCTCGATCAATGGCTGGGGCAGGTGTGCGCCATGCCGACCGATGCCCGGCTGGAGGGACTTGACGATGCAGTGATGCAGGGCGTGGCCCGCCGCCGGGAGCAGGGTGCCGCCCGGCGCAGCCTGATGCTGGCAGGCTTGCTCGCCATCGGCATCGGCTGGGCGGGCAGCATCATGCCCGGCGCACCGGCGCAGGCCGCGCCTGCACCGATCGGCATGTCGGATTATGCGCCCTCGCGCCTGCTTGGCCAATGAGCCTCAAACGCTATCTGCTGGTCGCGCTGGTAGCCTTCGCCGCGGCCCTCGCGGCCGTGCTGGTCGCGCGCACCTGGCTCGCACCCCAGCCGCGCGTCGAAAGCGAAGTCCACGCCCTGCTACACCAGCGGCTGACGCTCGACGCGGCACAGGAACAGCGTATCCACGAACTCGAAGCCGCCTTCGCCAAGCGTCGCGAAGCGCTGGAGGCGGAGATGCGCGCGGACAATGAACGGCTCGCCAGCGCGATCGCCGCCGAACAGGGCTATGGGCCAAAGGTCGCCGCGGCCGTGGATCAAACCCATCATGTCATGGGCGCGCTGCAAAAGGAGACGCTCCAGCATATCTTCGCCATGCGCGCCGTCTTGCGTCCTGATCAGGCCGCGCAGTTCGACGCCGCCGTCGTCAAGGCGCTGACCCAGCCCGCCCGGTGACATCGCCGCCCGTCGACCTTGATGACCGGGCACTGGCCGCGCGCGCGCTGGCCGGGCATCAGGACGCCTATGCCGCCTTGATGCGGCGGCACCGCGACGCGGTCTGGCGGCTGGCGCGCAGCCATGTCGGCGATGCGGACGAAGCGCTCGACATCACGCAGGAGGTGTTCGTCGCTGCCTTTGCCGCGCTCGCCCGCTATGATGACACGCGCCCCTTCCGCACCTGGATCGCGCGGATCACGCTTAACAAATGCCGCGACTGGGGCCGTCGCCGCGCGGTACGGCGCTTCTTCGCCTTTGCCCGCCCCATCGACGAGGCGGGCGAGATCGCCGACACCGCCCCGGACCCGGAACAGGCGGCACAGTCGCACCGTGAACTCGCCCGCATCAATGCCGCCATCGCCGCCCTGCCCGCATCGCTCAAGGACGTCCTGTTGCTCCGCACGATTGAGGCACTGAGCCAGGCGGACACCGCCGCATTGCTGAACTTAAGCGAAAAAGCCGTAGAAACCCGCCTCTACCGCGCCCGCGCAAAATTGTCGGCCGCGCTTGGTGACTAAGTCCACTCGTCATTGCGAGCGCAGCGAAGCAATCCATTGCGACACCAGTGGATTGCTTCGCTGCGCTCGCAATGACGGGTTTGGATGGCCCGTGTGTGGCAACTTCAAACAAAAACATACGAAGATGCTTCAAATCGTAAGGGATGACGCCGCCCCCCGCGTATGAAGGGGCATGACGCATTTGACCCTCGACCGCCGCACCCTGTTCAAGGGCGCCGCCGCCCTCAGCTTCGCCAACGCCTTCCCCGCCTGGGCGCAAAGCGGCACCCATGGCCTGCATCCCGCGCCCGGCGTGTTGTCGGGCGAGACGATCGCGCTGACCGTGGCCGACAGCCATTTTTCGACCGGCGGCCGCTCGGCCCATGCGATCACCATCAATGGCACACTGCCCGCGCCGCTGATCCGGCTGCGCGAAGGCCAGAATGTCCGCCTCTCCGTCACCAACCGGCTGAAGGAAGACACGTCGATCCACTGGCACGGCCTGATCCTCCCCTTTCAGATGGACGGCGTGCCCGGCGTCAGCTTCCCCGGCATCCGCCCCGGCGAAACCTTCGAATATGAATTTCCGATCAAGCAATCAGGCACCTATTGGTATCACAGCCATTCCGGCATGCAGGAGGCGATGGGCCATTATGGTCCCATCGTCATCGATCCCGCAGGCGTCGATCCGGTGCAGGCTAGCCGAGAACATGTCATCGTCCTGTCCGACTGGTCGCCGGTCCACCCGCATGTTCAGCTCAAGCGGCTCAAGCAGATGGGCGGCTATTATAATATGCAGAAGCAAACGCTCGCCGATCTGCTCAAGGGCAAGAACCAGTCCTTGAAGGAGCGCGTCGAATGGGGCGCGATGCGGATGGACCCGACCGATATCTCTGACGTCACCGGCTCCACCTACAGCTTCCTCGTCAACGGCCATGGCACGGCGGAAAACTGGACCGGGCTGTTCATGCCGGGCGAGCGCGTCCGCCTGCGCATCGTCAATGCATCGGCCATGACCAATTTCAACGTCCGCCTGCCCGGCCTGCCCATGACCGTGGTGCAGTGCGACGGCCAGCATGTCCAGCCGGTCGAAACCGACGAGTTTCAGATCGGCATCGCCGAAACCTATGACGTGATTGTCCAGCCCACCGACGCAACCGCCTATGCTTTGATCGCCGAAGCCATCGACCGCTCCGGCCTCGTGCGTGCGACGCTCGCGCCGCAGGTCGGCATGGTCGCCGCTATCCCACCGCTGCGCGCGCGTCCGCTGCTGACCATGAAGGATATGGGCATGGACATGTCCGGCATGGACATGGGGCAGGGGGGCGTCATCGACCTGTCCCAACCCGCCAACGAAAGCATGGCCGGGCACAGCATGAAGATGCTCGACCCCTCGGTCGCGCCGGATGTACCTATGGGACCGGGCGTTGCGACCCTGTCCTCCATGCCCGCCGATCGCACCGCCGACCGGCCCACGGGGCTGGAGGATGTCGATCATCGCGTGCTGACCTATGCCGACTTGCGCGCGCTGGAGCCGAATGAGGATGTCCGCGCACCGACCCGCTCGCTCGACATTCATCTGACCGCGAACATGGAACGCTATATGTGGTCGTTCGACGGGGTGAAGCTGTCCGATGGCGCGGAGCCGATCGCTTTCCGCCATATGGAACGGGTGCGCGTCACGCTCATCAACGACACGATGATGCCGCACCCCATCCACATCCATGGCCATTTCTTTCAGCTCATCACTGGCGAGGACGCGACCCACAACCCGCGCAAACATACGGTCAATGTGCTGCCCGGCGGCAAGATCAGCTTTGATCTCACCGCCGATGCGCTGGGCGACTGGGCCTTTCACTGCCACATGCTGATGCACATGCATGCCGGGATGATGCGCGTCGTCACGGTCCGTCACGCGGAGGACGCGGCATGAAGCGCCTGATCGTTGCCGCGTTATTCGCCAGCGCCACACCGGCCCTCGCCCAGATGGACCATAGCGCGCATCAGATGCCCCCTGCGCCAGAGGCATCCGCCGACCCGCACGCCGGACATGCCATGCCCGCCGCCGACGATCTGATCCCCCAAGGCGTCGCCCCGCCAGTCCCAACCGACCACGCCGCCGAAGCCTTTTACGACCCCGCCGTCATGGCCCGCGCTCGCGCTGCCATGATCAAGGAAAGCGGCGGCATGACCTTCTCGCAACTGATGGTCGACCGCCTCGAATATCGCGCGAACAAGGGGGCGAACGGCTATGCGTGGGAAGGCGAAGGCTGGATCGGCGGTGACATCAACCGCTTCGCCTTTAAGACCGAAGGCGAGGGCGAGGTTGGCGGCCCACTCGAAAGCGCCGAGGTCCAGGCACTATACAGCCGCGCCATCGACCCATGGTGGAACATCGTCGCGGGCGTCCGCCACGACATCCGGCCGGAGCCTCAGCGCAGCTATGCCACGGTCGGTATAGAAGGCCTCGCCCCCTATTGGTTCGAGGTCGAGGGCCAGGCCTTCGTCTCGACCAAGGGCGACGTCCATCTGCGCATGGAGGGCAGCTATGACCAGCGCATCACCCAGCGCCTGATCCTGCAACCCGCCGCCGAAGTGAATATCGCGGCGCAGGATGTGCCCGAACTCGGCATCGGGTCGGGCATCTCCAACATCGAACTGGGCTTGCGCCTGCGCTATGAATTTGCCCGCGAATTTGCGCCCTATGTCGGCGTCCATTGGGAACGAAAGCTGGGCGACACCGCCCGCTACGCCCGCGCCGACGGGGAAAGTGCTTCAACCGCCAGCCTAATGATGGGCATCCGTTTCTGGTTCTGACGATCGCGGCACAAGCTGCTGTGGACTGGCAATAATTTGTCATGCTGCCCGCTATCGCGCGCCGCTCTTCGCGCGATAGCACCGTGACGCCGCCCTACTCTCTTCCCGATACCGAAAAACGGATCAGGGTAGATGCGGCGTTTCGCCTGTTGGGGCTTTCTTTTCTTTGCGTGCGCGCTGGTCGGCGTCGCACCTGCCGCCGCGCAGGAGGCTGCGGCGGATGCCGACCCGTGGGTGGTGAGCGGCGGCTTCGACCTCATCGAATTGCGCGCGGGCCAGGGCGGCGATGTTTTCTTCTGGGACGCCGCCTTTTCCTGGGGAAACAGCCGCGATCAGTTGATGCTGGTGAGCGAGGGGGGCGGGGCGCTCGGCAACCAGATCGACGAAACCCAGATGCGTCTTTTCTATGGCCGGACGGTCGGCAATACGACCTGGCTGATGGGCATGCGCAAGGATATCAAGCCGCACCCCCGCGACGCCTATGCCGCGATCGGCGTGCAGGCCATGGTCGGCACGCGGCTGAACTGGGAAACCTATGGCTTCCTGTCGGATGACGGTCTGCTGACCGGCGAAGCGCAGCTCATCTACGCCCTGCCGATCACCCAAAATCTCTATCTCGAACCGCGCATCGCGGTCGGCTGGTCCGCTCAGGCGTCGGACGGGGATGCGGTGCGCGCGGGATTTACCGAAGCGGAAACGACCTTGCGCCTGCGTTATCGCCTGACGCCGAAACTCAATATCTATACGGCCATCGTCAACGAAAGGCTGCTGGGCGGCACCCGCGCGCTAGGCCGGTCGCAGGGAGAGGCGCTGCAATCCACCGCCGCCGTGATCGGCTTCGGCTTCAGCCTGTAGCCTTCAGCCGTTGGCGATCAACGCGCCAGATGCCGCTCGGCCAAAGCGACATGCAATTTGATGCCCAACGCCAGCACATCGTCATTGAAATCATAATGCGGGTTGTGCAGCGGCGTGCCGCCATCAGCCTTTGCCTGCCCCAGCCAGATATAGGCACCTTGGCACGCCTGCAGCATGAAGGCGAAATCCTCTGACGTGAAGGCGGGATCAGGCGAGATCACCGCATTCCCCACCGTCGCGGCTGCATCGAACGCTTCCTGCGCCGCCTCAGCATCATTGATCGTCGCGGGATAATAGCGCTGATAATCGACGGTCGCGGTGACGCCATTGGCGATGCCGATGCCCGCCGCAATCTCGCGGATCGATGCCTCGATCCGGTCCTGCACCGCTGGATCGAAGGTCCGCACCGTGCCGCTGACGCGCACTTCGGCGGGAATCACATTATGCGTATGCCCGCCATGAATCTGCGTGATGGACAACACCGCCGACGCCGTCGCCGCGATCCGGCGCGATATGATGGCGTTCAACTGCTGCACCATCGCGGCCGCCGCCTGGATCGCGTCGGGCGTATCCTGCGGGATGGCGGCATGGCCACCACGCCCTTCCAGTATGATCTCGAACTTGTCCGCCGCGCCCATGATCGGGCCGGGCCGCGTCGCGATCGTGCCCGCGGGCAGGTCGGGCCAGTTATGCAGGCCGAATACGCGGTCGCACGGGAAGCGATCGAACAGCCCCTCGTTCACCATCTCCCGCGCGCCGCCATGCCCCTCTTCGGCGGGCTGGAAGAAGAAATTCACCGTCCCGTCGAAATTGCGGCTGCGGGTCAGATGCTGCGCCGCGCCCAGCAACATGGCGACATGGCCGTCATGGCCGCAGCCATGAAAGGTGCCGGGCGTCGTGCTGGCATAGGGCAGATTGGTCTGCTCCTGGATCGGCAGCGCATCCATGTCCGCGCGCAGCCCGATGCTGCGCCCCGACGTCCCGTTGCGCAACACGCCGACCACGCCGGTCCGCCCGATCCCCTCATGCACCTCCAGCCCCAGCGCGCGCAATTGCTCGGCGATGCGGCCAGCGGTGCGATGTTCGGCAAAGCCAAGCTCAGGATGGGCATGAATGTCGCGGCGGAACGCGATCAGTGGCTCGATCAGGTCGGATATGTCGGTCATGGCAGCACCCTAAACTATGGCAGTAATCGATCCTCCCCTGGCAGGGGAGGTGGCAGGGCGTAGCCCTGACGGAGGGGTGTCGCCCCCACGATAGGGTGACACCCCTCCACCACTCGCTTCGCGAGCGGTTCCCCTCCCCTTACAGGGGAGGATTTTGGTGTCGGGTTTGTCGAACCATACAATCGCCTAAACCATATCTTCCAGAGACGATCATGTTCTCGCGCAGGAGATAACACGCTTCCCCCAATCCTACCGCTGTTCGCCGAACAGATGCTGGATCGGATAATGATGTTTGATGAAGGGCGATTTGATCACGACATAACTGAAATATTTTTCGATGCCATAATCACTTTCCAGCATCCCTTCGACGATCGACTGATAATGCGCCACGCCGCGCGTCACGAATTTCAGCAGATAATCGTAACCGCCGCTGACCAGGTGACATTCGACGATCTCGTCCAGCTTGCGGATGCGCGTTTCGAACCGCGAAAAGTCCCCGGCGCGATGCTCGGTCAGCGTCACTTCGGTAAAGACGGTCAGATATTCGCCCAGCTTGTGCAGATTGATATGCGCGCCATAGCCGGTGATATAACCCGCTTTCTCCAGCCGCTTGACGCGGGTGAGGCAGGGGCTTGGCGACAGGCCGACCGCATCGGCCAATTCGACATTGGTGATCCGGCCCGACATCTGAAGCTGCGTCAGGATCTTCAGGTCGATCCTGTCCAGTCTGGGTCCGCCCAACATATGCCTTGCTCCCCTTTATCTTATCCCAGTGCTGCGCGAATATCCGCCTGTTCGAGCAGTCCGTCGAGTGTTTTCCGAATACGCGCGAATATCTCGTCCATCTCCGCGTCCGACGCACACAGTGCCGGGGCCAGGCCGATGATATTGTCGGCAAAGGCGCGGAAGATGACGCCATTGGCATAACCATCGGCAAAGAGGCGATCGGCGACCTTGAGCGACGGGTCGAACCGCGCCTTCGTCCCCTTGTTCGCCACCAGTTCGATCGCGCCCAACAACCCGCGCCCGCGCGTGTCGCCGACCAGCGGATGATCAGCCAGATTCGCCAGCCCCGCGTCGAACCGCGCCGCTACCCTCTGCCCGTTCGCCAATATGCCGCCTTCGGTATAAAGGCGCAGCACTTCCAGACCCACCGCCGCGCTGACCGGATGACCCGAATAGGTGGCGCCATGGCCGATCACCACATCGGCGGCCGCGCCATCGGCAATGCCCTGATAGATGGTGTCCGACATCAGCACCGCGCCCATCGGTACATAACCAGCGGTCAAGCCCTTGGCGACGGTCATCAGGTCGGGCGTCACGCCTTCGGCTTCGCAGGCGAACATCGGCCCCGTCCGGCCAAAGGCGGTGATGACCTCATCGGCTACCAGCAGGATGTCGAGTTCGTCACACGCCTGCCGCATGGCTTTGAGCCAGCCGACCGGCGGCACGATGACGCCGCCCGACCCCTGGATCGGTTCGCAGAAGAAGGCGGCGACATTGTCCGCACCCAGCTCCGCCACCTTGTCCTTCAACTGCTGCACCGACCGCGCGATGATCGCCGCGTCATCGCCTTCCAGATCGCTGCGATAGGGGTAAGGCGACGCGATATGATGCTGCCAGCGCAGCGGCAAGTCGAACCCGCGATGAAAATTGGCGAGCGCGGTCAGGCCCGCGCCGGTGGTGCTGGACCCATGATAGCCGCGCTCCAGCGCGATACACTGTTTCTTGGTCGGCTTGCCGATCGCATTATAATAATGGGTGATGTAGCGGATCGCGCTGTCCACCGCGTCCGACCCGCCCAGCGTGAAATAGACATGGTCGAGGCCTTCGGGAGAAAGCTCGACCAGCCGCTGTGCCAGTTGCACCGCCGGTTCGCTGCCGAAATGGAAATAGCCCGTGGCATAGGGCAGGCGGCGCATCTGTTCGGCCGCGACCTCGGCGATGCTGTCCTGGCCATAGCCGACATTGACGCACCACAGCCCGGCAAAGGCATCGAGCAATTCCTTGCCGTCCATGTCGGTCAGCCACATGCCCTTGCCGCTTTGCAGCAGCGTCGCGCCGCGCGCTTCATGCGCGCGGAAAGAGGTGACGGGATGGATCAGGTGATCGCGGTCGATGTCCAGCAGGGATCGGTTGGATTGGTGCATCGTCGGGTTGCTCGCCATGGATGGTTATGGAGGCCAGCCTATCGTCCCGCCACGGGGGCAAAGCCCGATATGGCCCCAATAGCGACCATCGCCGCCCTTAATCATGAACCAGCGCAGCATATTATGCCGCTGTCCTACAGACGGCTCGCCATGCTATGATAGGATGTTCTTAAAGCCCACCCTGGATGCTGCCCGCGCCTGATCCTCCCCTGTAAGGGGAGGGGGACCGGCGAAGCCGGTGGAGGGGTGTCGCCCTATCGAGAGGGTAACACCCCTCCGTCAGGGCTACGCCCTGCCACCTCCCCTTACAGGGGAGGATTTTGCAAAGACGTAGTCGCCTTTCCGATAGGATCAGGCAACCGCAACAAAATGTCGCAATCAGCGGGAAATATGCGAAGTTAAGCGCTTCCCGTCCATCACGCCAGCGCGTCGGCAATCGCCTTGCCGCACTGCTCGGTATTGGCCGTGCCCTTCAGATCGCCGGTACGCAGGCCCGGTTCCGCCAGCACGGTTTCGACAGCGCGCATGATCGCGGCGGCGGCGTCCGCCTCGCCCAGATGTTCCAGCATCATCGCCGCCGACCAGATTTGCCCGACCGGGTTGGCTACCCCCAAGCCCGCGATATCCGGCGCGGACCCATGCACTGGCTCGAACAGCGACGGGTGGGCGCCGTCCGGGTTGATATTGCCCGATGGCGCGACGCCGATCGTGCCGGTGCAGGCGGGGCCAAGATCCGACAAGATATCGCCGAACAGGTTGGACGCGACGACGACATCGAACCGATCCGGGTTCAACACGAATTGCGCCGTCAAAATGTCGATATGATATTTGTCATGGGTGACCGTCGGATAGTTTTTGGCCATCTCCTCCACCCGCTCGTCCCACCAGGGCATGGTGATGGCGATGCCGTTCGACTTGGTCGCGGACGTGACATGCTTGCGCTCGCGCGTCGCGGCGAGATCGAAGGCGTAGCGCAGCACCCGGTCGGTGCCATGGCGCGTCATCACCGTTTCCTGAATCACGATCTCGCGATCGGTGCCGGGGAACATCTTGCCGCCGACCGAACTATATTCGCCCTCGGTATTTTCGCGCACGACCCAGAAATCAATGTCGCCCGGCTCGCGCCCGACCAACGGGCAGGGGACGCCCGGCATCAACCGCACCGGGCGCAGATTGACATATTGGTCATATTCACGCCGGAACTGGAGCAGCGATCCCCAGAGCGAGACATGATCCGGCACCGTATCGGGCCAACCGACCGCGCCGAAAAAGATCGCGTCGGGCTTGCCGATCCGCTCTTTCCAGTCGTCCGGCATCATCTGGCCATGTTTGGCATAATAGTCGCAGCAGGCGAAATCCTGCCAGGTCTGCGCGATCGAAAAGCCATAAAGGCTCGCCGCCCGCTCCAGTACGCGAATGCCCTCCGGCATCACTTCCTTGCCGATGCCGTCGCCGGGAATGACGGAGATGGAATAGGTGCGATTGTTCGCCATAAAAACTCCCGTTCGGGCTGAGCCTGTCGAAGCCCTGTTCTGTCTTGAAGTGAAGTGCGGCCCTTCGACAGGCTCAGGGCGAACGGAATTTTACGTGTGGTTACAGTTTCAACCCGGCAATATGAAACGCCTTGGTCTCCAGATATTCCTCGATCCCCAAACGCCCGCCTTCGCGGCCCAACCCGGACATCTTGACCCCGCCAAAGGGCGCGACCTCCATCGCGATCGCCCCGCTGTTGAGCGCGACCATCCCCGCTTCCAGCCGCTCCGCCACGCGGAAGGCACGGTGCAGATTTTCGGTGTAGAAATAGCTCGCCAGGCCATAGCTGGTCGCATTGGCCAATTCGATGCCTTCCTCTTCATGGGTGAAGCGGAACAAAGGTGCGACCGGGCCGAACGTCTCTTCCTCGGCCAGCCGCATATTCCGCGTCGCGCCGGTCAGGATGACAGGGCGGGCAAAACGCTCGCCCGTCGCGCCTTCCGGGGCCTGCGCGAACAAGGTCGCGCCCTGTGCCAGCGCATCCTCGACATGCGCCTTCACCTTGTCGGCGGCGGCGGCATTGATCAACGGCCCGATCGTGCTGCCCGGCTGGTCACCCGGCGCGACGGTCAGCGCGGACACTGCCTTGGCCAGCTTCTCGGCAAACTGGTCATAGACGCTGTCCTGCACCAATATCCGGTTGGCACAGACGCAAGTCTGCCCGGCATTGCGGAACTTGCTGACCATGGTGCTGGCGACGGCCAGGTCGATGTCGGCATCGTCGAACACGATCAGCGGCGCATTGCCGCCCAGTTCGAAGCTCACCCGCTTGATCGTATCCGCGCATTGCCGCATCAGCAGCGCACCGACGCGGGTCGATCCGGTGAAGGATAATTTGCGCACCACGGGACTGGCGGTCAGCGTCCCGCCGATCGCCGTCGGCATGCCAGTAACGATGTTGAACACGCCCGCCGGAAAGCCCGCTTCCTCCGCCAGCTTCGCCATCGCCAGCGCGCTATAGGGGGTCAGTTCGGACGGCTTGACCACCACCGGGCACCCCGCCGCAAGCGCAGGCGCGCATTTGCGCGTGATCATCGCGGACGGGAAATTCCACGGCGTGATCGCGGCCGATACGCCGACCGGCTCCTTCATCACCAGGATGCGGCGATTGGCTTCGGGGGCGGGGATCATGCCGCCTTCGACCCGACGTGCTTCCTCCGCAAACCATTTGATGAAGCTCGCCGCATAGCGGATTTCGCCTTCGGCCTCCGCCACCGGCTTGCCCTGTTCGGCGGTCATGATCCGGCCCAGATCGGCGACATTCTCCAGCACCAGCGCATGCCAGCGTTCCAGCATGGCGGCGCGATCGCCCGCCGTCCGCGCCTTCCACGCCGGGAAAGCCGCTTCCGCCGCGTCGATGGCCGCCTGCGTATCGGCCTCGCCGCAATCGGGCACGGTGCCGATGATCGCGCCGGTCGCAGGATTGTCGACCGGCACCGTTGCGCCGGAGGCAGCCCCGACCCATGCGCCGCCAATATAGGCGCGTTCGACGAAAAGAGCGGGGTTGTTGAGCGAGAGGGTCATCCGAGCGCCTGTGTCGTGAGGGAGAAGGTTTTGACGGCGGGGTCCGTCTGCGGCATCGGCCCACGCACCATGCGCATGACCCGGCCGACGCAGGGCAGGCCCAACTCGTCCAGCCAGCCGCCCAGCCCGCTTTCTTCCGGTATATCGAGCCGACAGAAAGTGCCGCTGTTCGACCCCAGCCAATGCGATATCAACGCCTTTGCTCCGCCGACATCGGGCGCGACCGTCGGTCCCACCACATAGCCGCGGCCGAACCGGCGAAACAGCGCAAAGCCGACCGGCTCGTTGCTGCGCGTCAGCACCACGCCCTGCGCGCCCGGCACCAGCGCATCGAGCAGCGCGTCCCGGTTCATGCCCGTGGCCCGGCGCGCCAGATCATGCAGCGATGGCATATCCTTCGCGCCCAAAGGCCGCACCCGCTCATCGGGGATCAGTTCGGCGACTGGCACCGAAAAAGCTGCGCCCTGATGCTGGAACACCGGGCCGATGCTCTCAAACCCCAGCTTGCGATACAGCGGCGCGCCTTCGTCGGTGGCGTTCAGCAAAATGGTGCGGTCGCCCAGATCGGCCATCACCGCTTCCATCAGGCGGCGGCCCAGCCCCATGCCCTGCGCGGCGGGCGAGACGATGACCATGCCCAGCGTTGCGGCATCCAGGCCATAGAGCCAGGCCATGGCGGTGCCGACCACCTGCCCGTCGCGCTCCGCGACATAGCCAAGGCCAAGGCTCAGCAGCATCTCCCAATCCTCGATCCGGTGCGGCCATTTCTGCTCGCTGGACAAAGCATGGCCAGCGGCCAGATCATCCACGGTCATGTGCCGCAGGTCCACCATCGCCTCTATGCCTGTCGCCATGCGTCTTGCTCCATTGGCGGGAAGGGGTGCCCGCCCGTTCTGGTCGGAATCATCGGATTCCTGTTGTCGGGGCGACCATAAATGCCGCGTTCAAGCATTGGCTGCCGCCTTCGCCTTGATTTTGGAAGATTATCGCGCAAATTTTCCTGTGCAACTGCAACACATGCCGCGCACCATCCATATTCTGTCCGCCAGCCCGCCAACAGGAAATCTGCGCTATGGACGTTTTCAACCCCGATCTCATCGCCTTGCCGCAGGGAAGCAATTTCATCGGCGGGCGGCGTGTCATCGGGCGCGGACAGGCCATCCCGGTGCGGCGGCCGTCCGACGGGCGGGTCTATGCCGATCTCGACAGCGCGGACGACGCGCAACTGGGCGAGGCGGTCGAGGATGCCCAGCGCGCCTATAAGACAAGCGGCTGGGCACAGACCGACCCGCGCGGGCGGATGCGCGTGCTGCGCCGCTGGGCCGACCTGATCGAAGCGGATATGGAAAGGCTCGCCCCGCTCGAAGCGCTCGGCTCCACCCGGATGATCCACGAAATTCGCGCTTGGGACGTGACCTATACCGCCGAAACGGTGCGCTTCTTTGCCGAATGGGCGGACAAGGTCGGCGGCGAGGTGGCGGCGACCACGCCCGACAAGCTCGGCCTCACCATCTACGAACCCTATGGCGTCGTCGCGGCGATCGCGCCGTGGAATCTGCCGCTGGTCATGGCCGCCTGGAAAATCGCGCCGGCCATCGCGGCGGGGAACAGCATCGTCCTCAAGCCGTCGGAAATGACGCCGTTCAGCATCGTGCGCCTCGCCGAACTGGCGATCGAAGCGGGGTTGCCTGCGGGCATCTTCAACATCGTGCAAGGTGACGGCCGCTCGGTCGGCGATCCGCTGGTGCGCCGCCCTGAGGTCGCGAAGGTCACCTTCACCGGATCGACCGCGACCGGCGCGGCGATCATGACCGCCTGTGCCCAGACCGGGCCAAAGCCGGTGACGCTGGAACTCGGCGGCAAAAGTCCGCAGATCATCTTCGCCGACGCCGCGCTCGACAAGGCGGCGGCCATCGTCGCGCGGGCCATTACGCTCAACGCCGGCCAGGTCTGTGTCGCTGGCTCGCGCCTGCTGGTGCAGGAGAGTGTCGCGGATCAGGTCATCGACCGCCTCGTCACGGCTTTTGCTGCGCACAAAATGGGGCCGACCTGGGCCAGCGACAGCACACTTGGCCCCATCATTTCCGAAGGCCAGCTCGACCGCATTGATGGCATCGTCCAGCGCGCCGTGGCCGCTGGCGCACACGTCCTGACCGGCGGCGGTCGTGCAGCCGCGCCGCAGGACGGCAGCTATTTCATGCCCACTTTGCTGCAAAATGCTGCGCAGCAAAGTGAAGCGGTGCAGGGTGAGATTTTCGGCCCGGTGCTGACCGTCCAGACCTTTGCCGACGATGCCGAGGCCTATGCCCTGGCCAATGGCAGCGCTTATGGTCTGGCGGCAGGGGTGCATACGACCGACGTCGCCCGCGCCCTGCGCGCCACCCGTGCGCTGGAAGCCGGCACCATCTGGGTCAACCGCTATGGCCGCAGCAACGACTTCATCCTGCCCACCGGCGGCTATAAGCAATCAGGCATCGGCAAGGATCTGGGGCGGGAGGCCTATCTCGCCAATCTCAAGACCAAGGTCGCGCTCATCGAGTTCTGACGGCAGGGCGTGCCCGAAAGACCATGTCGCGCCGACAGCATGGGCATGGGAAGCGCAACATATGAACACAGCCCTCCCCCACGATGATCGCGCCGCCGCTGGTGACGCTCGCGTGACGGTGTGGTATGATGGCGCATGCCCCTTATGCCGCCGCGAAATTGACCTGATGCGCCGATTGGACCGGCGCGGCCGGTTGCATTTTGTCGACGTGGCCCGTCCCGACGCCACCTGCCCGATCGATCGTGCCGCCCTGCTGGCCCGCTTCCACGCCTGCGAGGATGGCCGGATGCTGGAGGGCGCAGCCGCTTTCGCCGCCATGTGGCGCGCCATTCCGCTGCTTCGCCCCTTGGGCCTGCTCGCGCGCTACCGCCCGGTTCTGGCGCTGCTCGACCGGCTTTACACCTACTTCCTGCGCTGGCGACCGGCGCTGCAAAGGCGGCTACGATGAGCGATCGCTATCGCAAAGTGCCCTCGGCCCGGCTGTCGCGCTTCGCCGCCTTCGGCCAGATGGCGGGCGGCGTCGCGTCCGGCATGGTGGCGGAGGGCGCACGGCGGCTGGCGCGCGGGGAGCGGCCGCAGATGCGCGACTTGTTGCTCACGCCCGGCAATGCGCAGCGCGTGACCGAACAATTGTCGCGGTTGCGTGGGGCAGCGATGAAGCTGGGGCAGATGATCTCGCTCGACGCGGGCGATATGCTCCCCCCAGAACTGACGGCGATCCTCGCCAAATTGCGCGACAATGCCCATCATATGCCGCCTGCCCAGTTGCAAAAGGTGCTGGCAACGCAATGGGGCCAGGATTGGCGGCGGCGCTTTGCCCATTTCGAAGCCAGCCCGATCGCCGCCGCCTCGATCGGCCAGGTCCATCGCGCCCGCCTGCCCAATGGCAAGGTGGTCGCGGTAAAGGTGCAATATCCCGGCGTCGCCGACAGTATCGACGCCGATGTCGACAATGTCGCGACCCTGCTGCGCATTTCCGGCCTGCTGCCTCAGGCGCTCGACATCGCGCCGCTGCTGGGCGAGGCGAAGGTCCAGTTGCATGAAGAGGCTGACTATCGGCGCGAAGCGCGGCAGATGCAGCTTTATGCCGATCGGCTGGCCGACGACCCGCGCTTTCTGGTGCCCCGTCCGCTGGACGATTGGACCACGGACCAGGTCCTGGTGATGGATTATATCGCCGCGGACTCGATCGACACGCTCGCCGACGCGCCGCAGCCGGTGCGCGACCAGTCAATGGCGGCGCTGCTTGATCTGGTGCTGCACGAACTGTTCGTCTTCGGCCATATGCAGACGGACCCCAATTTCGCCAATTATCGCTGGCGCCCCGAAAGCGGGGAAATCGTGCTGCTGGATTTCGGGGCCGCGCGCCCGATCGCGCCCGAAACGAGCAACGCCTATCGCACGCTGTTGCGGGCTGGCCTGACGGGCGACAGGGATGGCCTGCGCGCGGCGCTCATCGATGTGGGCTTCGTGTCGCCCGCCCTTGTCATCCGGCACGGCGCGGCGCTCGATGCCATGATCGACACCATCATCGCCCATATGCTGCGCCCCGGCCTGTTCGATTTCGCCGATCGCAGCTTCGTCGCGCGCCTGCGCGAGCAAGCGACGCCGGTGGTGGCCGATACGGCGAGCTGGCACTTGCCGCCGGTCGAAACCATGTTCGTCCAGCGCAAGGTCAGCGGCACGGCGCTGCTCGCTGTGCGGATGCAGGCGCGCCTGCCGCTGGTGGATATGGTCGCTGGCATGGTGGCGAAGGCCCACGGTTCGGCGCAAATTCCGTGACATGAGTTGACACATTCCCGTCATCGCGGCAGCGCCAGATGATGACCATCCGCCAGACTCGCAGCATCGCCCTGACGTCCGAATGGGACGGCTTCATTGCGCAGCAGATCGACAAAGGCGTTTATGCCGATGCGGACGCCGTGTTGCGGGCCGGGTTGCAGGCGCTGCGCGATGGCGCACAGGCGGCCCATCCGGTGTTGCCGGGCTGGCCCTTTGGCGGTGGTGAATGTGGTGACATCGTCCGCCGCTTCGACTGGGCCTCCACCAGTTTGGGGCCGATTGCCAATTGGTCGGTTGAGCTGCGTGCGACGGTAGCCAATGTCGTCAATTCCCCGGTGGCCAAGGTGCTGATGTGGGGCGACGACCATGTCATGCTCTACAATGATGCCTATGCCCGGATCGCTGATGCAAAACATCCTGCCGCCCTGGGTGGAACGGTAAAGGACATCTGGCCGGAAATATGGGATTTCAACCAAAGCGTTTTGGCGGCGGGCATGGCGGGGGAACGCCGTTCCTATCTCGAACAGCCGCTGGTCCTCAACCGCGGCGGTGTGTCGCAAACCGTCATTTTCGACCTGTTCTACACGCCTGTCTTCAACGGCGACGGCACGGTCGGCGGGGTGATGTGTACCTGTGTCGACAATAGTGTCCGCGCCAAGTTCGAAGCCGACCTGTCGCTCAGCAACAACCGCTTCCGCATGGCGATGGAGGCGGTGCATGGCGTGTTGTGGAGCAACAGCGCCGATGGGCGGATGGTCGGCGAACAGCCCGGCTGGGCCGCGCTGACCGGCCAATCCTATGACGAATATCAGGATTTTGGCTGGGCCAACGCCGTGCATCCCGACGATCAGGCCGATAGCGTCAACAGTTGGAACGAAGCGGTCGCGTCCAAGCGCATGTATGTTCATGAACATCGGCTGCGCCGTCATGATGGCATGTGGCGCGTTTGCGCCATCCGCGCCCTGCCGATCCTGAACGAAACCGGCGAGATTGTCGAATGGGTGGGTGTGCATACCGACATCACCCACCAACGCGCGGCCGAAGCCGCCCTGCGCGAACAGGCCGACATGCTGGCGCGTCAGGTACGCCATCGCGAACGCGCCGAAGACCAGCTACGCCAACTCAACGAAACGCTCGAAGCGCGCGTGATAGCGGAAATCGATGAGCGCCGCCGGGCCGAGGCCAAGCTCGCCCAGGCGCAGAAGATGGAGACGATCGGCAAGCTGACCGGCGGGGTCGCTCATGACTTCAACAATCTGCTGCAAATCATCTCCGGCAATCTGCAACTGCTGGCCAAGGATGTCGCGGACAATCCGCGCGTCGAAAAGCGGGTCAACAATGCCATGGCGGGCGTTTCGCGCGGCGCCAAACTCGCCAGCCAGTTGCTCGCCTTCGGGCGGCGGCAGGCGCTCGAACCGCGCGTCGTCAATGCGACCCGCTTCGTGCGCGGCATGGACGACATGCTGCGCCGCGCGATTGGCGAGGGCGTGGAGATCGAAACCGTCGTGGGCGGCGGCTTGTGGAACACTTTTATCGATCCGGCCCAGTTCGAAAATGCCCTTTTGAACCTCGCCATCAACGCCCGCGACGCGATGGACGGGCAGGGGCGGCTGACCATCGAACTCGGCAATGCCCATCTCGACGCTGATTATGCCCGCGTGCATGATGAAGTGACGCCCGGCCAATATGTCATGCTGGCGGTGTCGGACACCGGGGCGGGCATGGACCCCGACATTCTGGACAAGGTTTTCGAACCCTTTTTCTCGACCAAGGGCGAAGGCAAGGGGTCGGGGCTTGGCCTGTCGATGGTCTATGGCTTCGTCAAACAGTCCGGCGGCCATGTGAAAATCTATTCCGAAGTGGGCGAAGGCACGACCGTCCGCCTCTATCTGCCCCGCTCGATCGAAAGCGAAGATGCCGAGGTCCAGATGGACAGCGGCCCGATCAGCGGCGGCACCGAAACCGTGCTGGTGGTCGAGGATGACGAGGAAGTTCGCGCCACCGTGGTCGAGGTGCTGACCGACCTTGGCTATAATGTCCTCAAGGCGCCCGACGCGGCGGCTGGCCTCATCGTCATCGAAAGCGGCATGCCGATCGACATATTGTTCACCGATGTCGTGATGCCCGGCCCGCTCAAAAGCCCCGAACTGGCACGCAAGGCACGCGAACGGCTTCCCAATCTCGCCGTCCTCTTCACATCGGGCTATACCGAAAATTCCATTGTCCATGGCGGCAAGCTGGACGCCGGGGTCGAGCTTCTTTCCAAACCCTATACCCGCGAAGCGCTGGCGCGGCGCTTGCGGCACGTCCTCGATAATCAGCGGCAGCGCAACGCCATCGCGCAGCAGCCCAGCGAGACCCCCGCGGCACGGATCGGCGCGACGGTGCTACTGGTCGATGACGACGCCTTGATCCGGCAACATGCCGCCGAAATCCTCAAAAATGCCGGTTGCCTGGTGATCGAGGCTGGCAGCACCGAAGACGCGATGATGGCGCTGCAGACCGCGCCGGTGGACGTGCTGGTAACCGACCTGCATCTGCCCGGCGCATCGGGCGTGGCGCTCGCCGAAGCGGCCCGTGGACAACGCGGCACCATCGCCATTCTCTTCGCCACCGGCGACGGGCAACTTGCCGCGCGCGACGCCCTGCCCGGCGATATGGTGTTGAACAAACCCTATGACGCCGCTCAACTCATCGAGTCAGTCCAGGCCGCCATGCGCGCGCACGACCTGCGGCCTGATCCCGAAGCGCTGATCCCGCCCGCACCCCAAGCCATGCGGGAGGTGGAGAAGGATTGACCGCTCAGTAGCCCGCTTCCACCGCCAGGCGGATGGCGTCGGCGCTGGTCGTTACGCCCAGCGCCTTGAGCAGCGCAGCCTTGTGCATCTTGACCGTCCGCTCCGACAAGGTGAGCGCATAGGCGATCTGCTTGTTGAGCTTGCCCGTCGCCATCAGCATCAGCACTTCGCGCTGCCGCACGGACAGGCGCGAAATCTGCGCATGGGCCTGGGCGCGGCGGGCGACGATGCCGATCGTCGGGTCCATTACCTCGACCTGCGACCCCAGGAAATATTCCAGCACGCCGTCCTCATCGAAGATCGGCGCGACCAGCACGGCATTGCGGAACGGCGTGCCGTTCTTCTTGTAATTCAATATTTCCACCAGCGCGGGCCGTTGCTGGCGGATCGCCGTGCGCAATGTCTCGGTCAACCAGGGCTCCGTGTCCGCCCCCGACAGAAAGCGGCAATTATGCCCGACTATTTCATCACGGCTGAACCCTGTAAGTTCCATAAATGCCGCATTGCATTCGATGATGGGATTGTCGGGCAGGCGCGGATTGCTGATGACTGTCGCGACCGGACTGTTGGCGATCATTTCTACTAAGGACATGCGTAATCTTAATCCCGTAAACGGCTGATGCACCATGCCCGGTTGGACATGTTGTGGCACCCCCCCCTTAGCGGCATTGTTGACCGGACGCAGCGGCACGAAGGTCGTGGCAATGACGGATCGAGGGGTGCCCGATGAACTTCATGTTGCATGATCATGACGCATTTGACGAGTCCGACACGCAAATCATCCCCGATACGGTGCTGGAGGCAGTGCGCACCCTGTTGCGCTGGTCAGGCGACGATCCCGACCGCGAAGGCCTGGTCGATACCCCCAAGCGGGTCGCCCGCGCCTGGCAGGAATATTGCAGCGGCTATCAGGAAAATCCCGCCCTCCACCTCGACCGGACATTCGAGGATGTCGGCGGCTATGACGAAATCGTGCTGCTGAAGGACATTCCCTTCCATTCGCACTGCGAACATCACCTCGCCCCCATCACCGGCAAGGCGTCGATCGCCTATCTGCCGCGCAACCGGGTCGTTGGCATATCGAAACTCGCCCGCGTGTTGCACGGCTATGCGCGCCGCCTGCAGGTGCAGGAGCGGCTGACCGCCGATGTCGCCCAGTGCATCTGGGATCATCTGCAACCCCATGGCGTCGCGGTGGTGATAGAGGCCCAGCATGGCTGTATGACTGGGCGTGGCGTGCGGACGCCGGGCGTCTCCATGGTGACCAGCCGCCTGCTCGGCTGCTTCCTGACCGATGCCGGCAGCCGCAAGGAATTGCTGGCGCTGATGGGATATTGAACCGATGCGGGTCGCGGTTATCGGAGCCGGCATGGCGGGGCTGTCCTGCGCCGATGCCTTGCGGGAAGAAGGCCATGAACCCGCCCTCTTCGACAAGGCGCGCGGGCCGGGCGGACGCATGTCCACCCGCCGCTGCGACAGCCCGCTCGGCACCATCGCCTTCGACCATGGCGCGTCGCACTTCACTGCGCGCGGCGTGGCGTTCCGCCAATTGGTGAGCGAATGGCACACGCAGGGCGTCGTCGCGCCCTGGCCCGTCGCCGGGCGCGATGCCTGGGTCGGCACGCCCGGCATGAATGCGCCGATCAAGGCCATGGCCGAACGGCATCCCGTCACCTGGAACTGCCCGATTGCGGGGGTCACCCATGATGGCCGCCATTGGTGGTGCCGGGGTCAGGACAGAAGCTTTGGCCCGTTCGACGCCGTGGTCATCGCCGTGCCGGTCGAACAGGCATTGCCGCTCATATCGCTCCATGATTTTCAGATGGCCCGGCTCGCCATGACGGTCGGCTCGCAACCCTGCTGGGCGGGCATGTTCGCCTTTGCCGAACCGCTCGACATCGGCCCCGACATGATCCGCCATATCGGGCCGATCGGCTGGGCCGTCCGCAACAGCGCAAAGCCGGGCCGGACCGGGCCGGAAGCCTGGGTGGTGCAGGGGTCGGCGGACTGGTCAGCGACGCATCTGGAGGACGATGCCGACCGGATCGCGACCCTGCTGCTCGACGGCCTGGCCCATGCCACGGGCCTCACCCTGCCGACGCCGGTGGTCCGCATGGCGCATCGCTGGCGCTATGCGACGCCTTCGGGCTGTTTCGCCAATGCGCTATGGAACCCCGCGCTGCAAATCGGCATGTGCGGCGACTGGCTGGCGCATGGCTTTGTCGAACAGGCCTGGCAGTCGGGCAGGGCGCTGGCCGGGCAAATGCTGGGCCTGGCGCAGGATGAGGGCGCAATGGGGATCGCCCGGCGCGGCTAAAGCAGCCCCGCCAAGAGCGTCAGCCCGCCCAGTCCCAGTGACAAATGCCAGCGCAGTTGCAGCCAGCCGCCAAAGCCTGCGCGTCCGCGCACGATCAGGCGATCGACCAGCGGCGAGGCGATCAGCGCCATCGCCAGGATCATCAACGACGGTCGCGGCCAGTCCCACCCCAGCACCCAGGGCAGATAGGTGGCCAGCGCAATCAGGCTCGGCATCACGGCCGCGACGAATATCCAGCGCGGCGGCTGCGCGATCGCCAGGCCCAGCCCCCACCATACACCGCCCAGAAAGGAAAAGATGAAGGCCGCATAGCCATAGGCGATCGCCATTGCTGTCCAGTATAGCTCCGGCCCGCCTGTCAGCATCGTGCCGATGGCGACGATTTGCGGCAACAGCCCGCTATAGCCGAGCAGCCGGGCGGACCCGTCCATCATGTCCTTTGCCTCACGCATCCGCCGTCTTCCTCTCGATCCGTCAGAACGGAATGACCGCGCCATCCCAACCATAGCATTGGCCCGACGCTTCCGGTCCCAACCCGTCGATCACCGACAGCAAATGCCGGGCCGATAGTTCCGGCGGAAACAGCTTCTCCGGCGCGACATTGCGCTGAAAGGGTTGCGACAATCCGCTATCCACGGTGCCGGGATGCAGCGTGACGGCGATGGCCTCCGGGTTGATCCGCACCAGTTCGATCGCGATGTTGCGGACGATCATGTTGAGCGCGGCCTTCGACGCGCGATAGGCGTGCCATCCGCCCAGCCGATTATCGCTGATCGACCCGACCCGCGCCGACAATGCGGCAAAGACCAGCCGGCCCTGGCGCGGCGGCCGCATCAACATATGTTTGGCGATCAGCGCCGGGCCAGTCGCATTGATCGCAAACAACCGCGCATAGGCGTCACCGCTCTGGTCGCGCAGCGATTTTTCGGGCCGCAGATCGTCCCCATGCAACAGGCCGGTCGCCACGATGATGATCCGGGGCGGGACATCGTCCATCGCCCGCGCGGCCGCTGCGATGGAGGCCTCATCCTCCAGATCGAACGTAAAGGGTCGTATCTTCGCCCCTTGCGCCACCGGGCCGCGCCCGCCCGCATGGACCAGCGAAATCGCATCGCTCGCCGCGAGTTGCGCCGCCAACGCTGCACCGATGCCGCCGCTCGCGCCGAAAATGCAGGCGGCAACCGGGGGAGGGGAGGTATTCATCATACTAATGGCCTTGCGAGACGCAGAGCGCACACGCCATATGACCGATCGGGCATCATCGGTTCTTGCGCCGCAAGTCGCCCTTGCACCGCTCCGAACAGGTCTTCACCTCCTCCCAATCGCGCGCCCATTTCTTGCGCCAGGCAAAGGGCCGCCCGCACGCCGCGCAGATTTTCTCCGGCAGCGTCGATTTGGTATAGCGCTTGTCCGTCATCAGCGGACAATAGCGCAAATCAGCCCGTCGCGAAGCGGCTAATGGTGTAGGGTGCGATCGGAATGTCGGTCGCGCCCTTGGCGATGATCTCGGCCATCGTCTCGCCCACGCCCGGCCCGATCTGGAAGCCCGACCCCGAAAAGCCGAACGCATAATAGAGCCCGCTGGTCGTCGCACTTGGCCCCATGACTGGCTGGCTGTCGGGCAGATAGCCTTCGATGCCCGACCAGACACGAATGATGTTGAGCTTGCCCAGAGCCGGGGCTAGCCGCCGGATATGCTTCAACTGGCTGACCGTATTTTGCGGCTCAACATAGGCGCGATATTGGTCGGGGAAAGATGGTCCGCGCGTACTGCCACCCAGCACGATATTGCCGCGCGCGACCTGCCGGAAATAGACCGTCTCCTCTTCCACCGGCGTCATCACGCCCACCGCTGGCAGGATGGCATAGGGCACCGGCTCGGTAACGCTCATATTGGGGCCGCGCGGCACGATCGGCACCGGCTCGCCAAATTGCGATGACAGCGCATTGCCCCAGGCGCCCGCTGTCACCAGCAATATGGGCGCCCGGAACGTCCGCCCGTCCGCCGCACTGACGACAAAATCCTCGCCGATCTTCTGCGCGTCGATGATCTGCGTATGCTCGTGGATCACCGCGCCCAGCCGCTCCGCCGCCCGTGCGAAGGCGGGCGCGGCGAGGCGCGGATTGGCATGGCCATCGGTCGCGGAATAGGAACCGGCCAGCACGTCAGGCCCGAAGAAGGGAAATTTGTCGCGCAGCGCATTGCCGCTGAGCAACTCCAGGTCCAGCCCCTCGGCACGCGCCTTGTCGGCATACTCCTCCATCGACCCAACCAGTTCGGGCCGCTCGCGATAACAGACGCGGATATGCCCGGACTGGAGATATTCGACATCTGCGCCCAGCAGCTCGCGTGATCGCCGCCATATATCAATGGCGCGGTTGGCCAGCGGCAATTGATGGATCGGCCGACCCTGCCGCCGGACATTGCCGAAATTGGTGCCGCTCGCCTGCCGCCCGATCAGGTCGGTTTCCAGCAGCGTGACCGACAGGCCATGGCCGCGCAGGAACAGGGCGGCGGATGACCCCATCAGGCCGCCGCCCACAATGATGACGTCGCTGGCGGCGCTCATGCGTCCGTGTCTCCAATGCTGATATTGAGCGGCTTGACCGGCGCCTGCCCCCGCAGGCGGCCGACCTGCTCGACCGGAATGTCCGCCTGCGCCGCGATCAGTTCAGCGGCGGCGAGGCCGCAATAACGGCCCTGGCAGCGGCCCATGCCGACCCGGCTGAACGCCTTGGCCCGGTTTGCTTCCTTGGCCCCTGTCTCCTGCATCACGGCGCGCAGATCGCCTGCGGTCACGCCCTCGCACCGGCACAATATCGCCTCGTCGGGCAGCGTGCCCGCTTGTTCTGCGGGCCAGGGGAAGGCGGTGGCCAGCCCGCGCGCAAATTTGGCATAGGTGCCGACATCACCGCGCAGCGACGCCATCTCGCCCTTGTCCACCGGCAGGCCCAGATCGCCCAAGGCCGCAAGCGCGGTCAGCCGCCCGCTCGCCTCGGCCGATCGCGCGCCCAATATCTTCGCGCCATCGCCCGCCAGATAGACGCCCGCGACGCTCGACCGCCCGTCGCCGTCGCGCTCTGGCAGCCATTGGCGGGTGACCGGATCGAAAGCGAACGCACAGCGCGCTAGGTCGGCCAATTGGGTTTCGGGCCGCAGATGATGCCCCATCGCCACGGCATCGCAAGCGATCGTCTGCTCGGCGCCATCGCCAACCCGGAAGCGGATACCGCTGACGCCATCCTCGGCATTACCCAATATCTCCAACGGTTTGACGCTATTGCGGACCATCACGCCCGCGCGCTTCAACGCCAAAGTCAGCGCCACGCCATTCCACAATACCGACGGCACCGCCAGCAGGTCGGGCAAGGCCTTGATCCGCGCGCTATAGGGTGCCGTATCCAGCACCGCGACGACATCGGCCCCCGCCTGCACATATTGGCTCGCGACGAGATAAAGCAGCGGCCCCGACCCCATGAATACGACCTTATGACCGATCGACACCGCCTGGCTCTTGAGCGCCACCTGCGCCCCGCCCAGACTATAGCTGCCTGCAAATTGCCAGCCCTTTACCGGCATCAACCGATCCGTCGCCCCGGTGCAGAGCAGCAGCGCATCGAATGGCAAAGCCGATTCCATTGTCCGGGTCGCTGTCCGCACATGGCCATCGGCGATGTTCCACACCAAGGTTTCGGCACGATAATCGATCCGGTCCTTCAGGCCGTCGAACGTCTCATGCAGCGCCTGTGCCCGTGGCGCTTCGGTGCCGTAGAGCTTGGCATAGGGGCGGGTGAAATTGTCGGGCTGGCGGCGATAAATCTGCCCGCCGTCGCGCCGTCCCTCGTCCAGCACGATCGGCCGGATGCCCGCCTGCACACAGGCCTCCGCCGCGCGCGTGCCCGCTGGCCCGGCACCGACGATGATTATGCGTGGTTCGGCCATGTCGCCTCCGGCTGGCTGGTGAGGATACGCTGGCCCGGTGCCGCCAGCGTCGAGCAGGCGCGCAGCCGGTCGCCGCTTTCGGTCCATACCCAGCAATCCTGGCATGCGCCCATCAGGCAGAATCCGGCGCGCTTTTCCGGCCCGAATTCGGACTGGCGCAAGGTCGCGCCCTGGCTCAGCAGCGCGACCATCAGCGTGTCCCCTTCCAGCGCGGCGACCGGCGCGCCATCGACATGCAGGGTCAGGCTGGGGCGGTCGGTTTCGCCCAGGCGAACGAAACGGCTCATGACGGGATCAAACTTTCATCTCCATGATGGCATAAAATCTGGCTGCCCTTGGCCAGCAAATGGCGCGGCGGCGGGGTCGTATTGCACAGCCCGTCCACCCGCGCGGCGCAGCGCGGCAGGAAACGGCACAGATCAGGATGATCGCTCGACGCGCCGATCGGCGGCGGCGCGGCACCCGCATGGCTTTCCTCCAGCCAGCCCGCGCGCATTTCCGGCACGGAGCCGATCAGCAGGTCGGTATAGGGATGGAAAGGCGCGGTCCCGAACGCCGCGCGCGGTCCCGTCTCGACCATCGTGCCCGCATAAAGCACCAGAATGTCATCGCAGATCGCCCGCACCGTCGAGATGTCGTGGCTGATGAACATCGTTGCGATGCCGAGTTCCCGGCGCAATTCCGCCATCAGCTCCAGGATCGCCGCGCCCACCACCGTATCGAGCGCGGACGTCACTTCGTCGCACAGGATAAGCTGCGGGTCGGCCGCCAACGCGCGCGCCAGATTGATCCGCTGCTTCTGCCCGCCCGACAGGCCGCCGATCGGCCGGTCGATCAGCGTCGCTGGCAGGCGGATGAGGTCGAGCAGTTCCAGCACCCGCAGATGCGCGGCATTGCCCTTCAACCCGTGGTAAAAGGCCAGCGGCCGCGCCAATATGCGCCCGACGCTATGCGCCGGATTGAGCGCCGTATCGGCATTCTGGAACACCAATTGCACCCGGCGGAACTGCTCGCGACTGCGGCCTTTCAAGCCCGGCGGCAATGGCTCGCCATCGAGCAATACCTGCCCGCTCGCGGGCGGCAACAGCCCGGCGATCACCCGCGCGATGGTCGATTTGCCCGACCCGCTCTCGCCGATCACGCCCAGGGTCGCGCCGCGTTCGATCGTCAGGTTGATGTCGCGCAGCACCGGAATGCGCGGCCGACCCTCCTTGTCGATCTTGCCATAGCCTGCGGTCAGCCCCCTGATTTCCAGCAGCGGCGCGGCGGGCAGCTTGGTCTTGGCCGGGGCCGGACGAATGGCCGGACGCGCGGCGGCCATCAGCGTCTTGGTATATTCATCCGCCGGGGCATGGAGGATCTGCGCCGCCGCGCCGGCCTCCTGTACGCGGCCCTGGCTCAGCACGACGATCTGGTCAGCCATCTGCGCCACCACCGCCAGGTCGTGCGACACATAGATGGCGGTCGCACCGCGCTCCAGCACCACCGCCTTGAAGGCGCGCAGCACTTCGATCTGGGTCGTGACGTCCAGTGCGGTGGTCGGCTCGTCCAATATCACCAGTTCAGGATCGGTGATCAGCGCCATCGCTGCCATTAACCGCTGCAACTGCCCGCCCGACAATTGATGCGGATAGCGCGACCCGATCGTGTCGGGGAAGGGGAGGGCGAGGCCCCGGAACAGCTCGACCGCTTTCGCCTCGGCCTCGCTGCGCGGCATCAGGTCGTGGATCAGCGCAGGCTCGATCACCTGCTCCATGATCGTGCGCGACGGGTTGAACGCCGCCGCCGCCGACTGCGCGATATAGGCGATGCGATTGCCGCGTAGCTGCGCTAATGCGCTGCGATCCAGCTTGGTGAGGTCAACATCGCCGACGCGGATCGACCCGCCCGCAATCCGCGCGCCAGGCCGGGCGTGGCCGAGCAAGGTCAGCGCAATCGTCGTCTTGCCCGACCCCGACTCCCCGATCAGCGCCAGCACCTCACCACGTTTCAAGGCGAAGTCGATATCGCTGACGATCGGGAAAATCTCCCCCGCCGCATTGCGCGCGGTGACGGTCAGGCCCCGCACTTCGACATGGGGTGCCAATTCGGTCATCGGCCTTTCCCCTGTCCCGGTAGCGCATCGATCAGCAGATTCACGCCAACGGTCAGCGTCGCAATGGCCAGCGCCGGTGCCAGGATGGCGAGCGCCCCTTCGCCCAATCCCGAAATATTCTCGCGCACCAACGACCCCAGATCCGCGTCGGGCGGCTGCACACCAAGGCCAAGGAAGGACAGGCCCGACAGCAGCAGCACGATGAACACGAAGCGCAGGCCAAAGTCGGCCAGCAGCGGATGGATCATATTGGGCAGGATTTCAGCGATGGCGATATGGAACCGCCCTTCGCCCCGCGCCTTGGCGACCTGCACATAATCCATCTGCGCCAGATTGACGGCCAGTGCGCGGGCGATGCGGTAATTGCCCGGTACATAGGTGAAGGCAGCGATCAGCAGCAACAGCCCCAGCGACGATCCGAACGCCGCGACCAGCACCAGCGAGAAAATCTTGGACGGGATCGAAATCAGCATGTCCATAAAGCGCGACAGCGGCTCATCGACCTTCGCCCCGCCCACCGCCGCCGTCAGCGCCAGTGCCGTGCCGGTGCTGCTCGCGAGCAAAGCCGCTGCTGCCGCCAGTGCTACGGTATAGCGCGCGCCCGACAGCAGGCGGCTCAGCACATCGCGGCCGAGATAGTCGCTGCCCAGCCAATGCGCCGCCGATTGCCCGTCGAACACATCATAGGCGACGAAGGCACCGATGGGATAAGGTGCCAGCATCGGCCCGAACAGTGCGACGAGCAGCCAGAAGACAACCAGCGCCAAACCGACCTTGCCCGACAATGGCAGGGCTTTCGCCCGTTTGAGAACAGAAGCAATCATTGCGCGCGCAGCCTGGGGTTGGCGAGGATCGCGGTAACGTCGGCGATCAGCATCAGGATGAGATAGGCGGTGCAGAAAATCATCGCGCAGGCCTGCAACAACGGCATGTCGCGGCTGGTGACGGCGTTGACCATCAGGCTGGCGAGGCCGGGATAGTTGAAAATGGTTTCCACGATCACCGCTCCGCCCAGCAGATAGGAGAGGCTGAGCGCCATGGCGTTGACGATCGGGGCGATGGCATTGGGCATGATATGCTTCAGCACGACCCGTACCGGCGTCACGCCTTTCAACACCGCCATCTCCACATAGGGCCGGTCCATCTGATCGATCACCGCCGCGCGGGTCATGCGCGCCATTTGTGCGACGACGATGACGCACAAAGTCAGGATCGGCATGGCGACGCCGCGCAGATAATCGCCCCAGCCCATGTCACTGGAAGCCATCGCGATCGACGGCAACCAGCGCAGCTTCACCGAAAAGATGAGCACGGCAATGGTCGCCACCAGAAATTCGGGCACCGCGACCATCGACAGCGTGACGATATTGAGCGCCCGGTCGATCCGTCCGCCCCTGTTCATGGCGGACCCGATGCCGATCGACAGCGCCACCGGAATGGCGACCAGAGCAGTCAGCGCCGCAAGCAGCAGACTATTGGGCAGGCGGGTGGAAATGACCTCAGCCACCGGCATATTGGCGACCATCGACTGGCCGGGATCGCCACTGACCATGCCGGTCAGCCAGCTCACATAACGGACATGGGCGGGACGATCGAGGCCCATTTCATGGCGAAGCGCCGCGACCTGTTCCGGCGTCGCGCTCTGGCCCAGCGCCTCCTGCGCGGCATCGCCGGGCAGCAGTTGCGCGATGATGAAGATGGTGACCGACACCATGAACAATGTCAGCAAGGATGATGCGAAACGCTTGGCGATCAGCGTCAGCGCAGCCTTCATGCCGCTCTGGGAGGAAGCGCCCGCCATCAGCCTTCCCACCACACATGTTCGGCAAAACGATAGCCCATCATGCCGCCCATCGCGACCGGGAACATGCCCTTCAACCGCCGGTCATAGCCGTCGATCAGGTTGATGAACACCGGGATGCCGACCCCGCAATGGTCGCGGACCAGCCCCTGCATCTCGCCATAAAGCTGTTTGCGCTTTGCCTGATCAGCCTCGCCGCGTGCTTCCAGCAGCAGCCGGTCGAAGCGCGGATTCTTCCATCCGCTCTCGTTCCAGGCTGCGTCCGACTTGTAGAACAGACTGAACAACAAGTCGGCGGTCGGGCGTGGGTTGGTGTTGCCGAAGCCCAGCGGATGCTTCATCCAATGGGTAGACCAATAGCCATCGGCCGGCACGCGATTGACCGCGAGCTTCAGACCAATGCGCGATCCATATTCCTGCAATATCGACGCCATGTCGACCGATCCGTCGGCGGCGGGCGACGCATAGACAGGCAGCCGCACGCCATCCAGCCCCGACCGTTGCAGATGCCAGCGCGCCTTGTCCAGATCCAGCGCCCGCTGCGGCAGATCGGCGCGATAATAGGGGTGGAAGGGCGGGATCGGATGGTCATTGCCGATGGTCGCATAGCCGCGATAGAGGGCGCGCTTGATCAACGGCCGATCGAACAGATATTTCATCGTCGCGACGAAATGCGGATTGCCGGTCGGCAAGCGATCCTGCCGCATGATGAGGTTGGTGTGCAGCCCCGACTGCGTTTCCATCAACGCATGACCGGCCGACGCCATGATGCGCTTGGTCGATCGCGGATTGACCGCGATCACCAGATGAACGTCCCCCGACAGCAGCGCATTGACCCGGCTCGTTTCGTCGGGAATGCCGATCAGCTCTATCTCGTCGAGATAAGGCTTGCCCGGCTTCCAGAAATTGGGGTTGCGCCGCGCCAGCGTGCGAACGCCGGGACGAAATTGCGCGCACACATAGGGACCAGTGCCGTTAGCGGTACGAAAATCGCTAGTTCCTGCGCGCAGGATCAGGAAATGCGATTGGGCGAGGATGGCGGGCAAGTCGGCATTGGGGCCGGTCAGGCGGATCACCAGATCCTGTTTGCCCGTCGCCCTGATCTGCGCGAACTGCTCGGCAATCTGCGCCATCTTCGACGCCGTCGCCGGGTTCTTGTGCCGCAGCAGGGACCAGACGACATCCTGCGCCGAAAGGCTGGCACCATCATGAAAGGTGACGCCCTTGCGCAGCCTTATATGCCAGGTGATCTGGTCCGCGCTTTCGATCCGCTCGGCCAGGTCGGGCTGGGCATTGAGCTGGCTGTCAAGCTGGGTCAGCCCGCTATAGAACATATAATGGCGGACATAGTCGGTCGACAGCGCGCCCTTGGCTGGATCGAGCGTGTCGGCGGTTGAACTCGACAGGCTGGCGGCGCGGATGCGTCCGCCCCGGCGCGGCCGCCCGGCGGCCAGCGCGCCATCGGGCAGCAGCAACCCTGCGCCCATGCCAAGGCCCGCGCCCATCAGGCCACGGCGGGAGAGGGAAGGCAGAATGTCGGTCAATGGATCACATCCTGCCATTTATACCATAGCCCCACCAGCGGCAGGAACCAGGGTTTGCCGAAATGCCCCGGCACACTGGGCCAGTCCAGATCAGCCCAAGGGTTCGCGTCCGGCTCGCCACTCATCACGCGCGCCATCTGCTGCCCCATATGGGTCGCCATCTGCACGCCATGGCCGCTATAGCCCATGGAATAATAGAGCCCGTCCTGTTCGCCCGCGCGCGGCAAACGGTCGGCGGTCAGGTCGACCATCCCGCCCCAGACATGATCGACGCCCACACCCTTCAACGCCGGGAATAGGGCGCCCATCGTCTCTTCCAGAATGCGCCCGCTTTTCAGGTCCGACCGGGGGTCGCTGATCGCAAAGCGCGCCCGTCCGCCAAAGATCAGGCGATTGTCGGGGGTCAGGCGGAAATAATTGCCGATATTCTTGCTGGTCACATAGTTGCGCCGCCCCGGCAGGAGCCGGTCGATCGTCGCATTGTCGAGCGACTCCGTCGCGATCACGAAGCTGCCGACCGATATGATCCGCCGCCGGAAGAAACCGAAGGGCGCAGCGGCAGGCGCGCCGCCCGTGGCTACCAGCACTTGGGTTGCGCTGATCGTCCCGCGCGAGGAGGTGACCCGCCATCCGTGCGGCAGGCGATCGAGACCCGTCACTTCGGCATGTTCATAGATGCGCGCGCCGGCCCGCGCCGCCGCTTCCGCCAACCCCACGCCGAAACGGGCGGGATGCAATTGCGCACTGGTCGTCTGGATCAGCGCGCCATGAAAGGCGTCCGACCCTATTTCATCCCGAATCTGCTCCGACGGCACCAGCCGGACATTACTGTCCACTTCGGCCGCCAACAGGTCATGCGCCCGCACCAGCTTGTCATAATGTTGGGGCTTGGCCGCCAGTTTCACCCGGCCGCAGCGATCGAAATCGCAATCAATGTCTTCTTCGCGCGCCAATCGCTCGACCGTATCCACCGCATCGCAATGCGCGCGATACCAGGCCTTGGCGACGGGCTTGCCGAACTTGGCCGACAAAGCGCCATAGTCATGCGCCGTGCCATTATTGCACTGGCCGCCATTGCGCCCGGACGCTTCGCCCACGACTTGCCCCGCCTCCAGCAGCACGACGTTTGCGCCGCGCTTGGCCAGCGCCAACGCCGCCGAAAGGCCGGTAAAGCCGCCGCCGATGATGACGACGTCGGCCTTGTCTTCGACCCCACCCTCCGCGCCACCCGTGAAGGGCGGCGCGCTGGCGAGCCAGTAGGAGAGGGAAGAGGCGCGCATCAGCCGATCAAAGACCGACGACGGCAGGCAGGCAACCGATATGCGGGATTTCGACATCGCGATAGAAGGGGTTGGACGGCTCATGGCCGCGCCCCACGAATACGCGGCAGCCGAAATGCAGGTCGGTGGCGGTGTTCTGGTCGTAGCGGAAGCTGGACGAAACATGCATCATGTCTTCAGGCACGGCACCCAACTGACCGAACATATATTCGAACGCCTGCATCCGGGGCTTATAGGCCTGCGCCATCTGCGCGGTATAGACCGCATGGAAGGGCGCACCCAGCATTGCGACATTATGATGGATCTGATCGTTCATCGCGTTGGAAAGGATGACGAGCGGGATCTTGTCGCCGATCTTCGACAGGCCACCAGCCACATCGTCATGCGGACCCCAGGTCGGCACGGCGTTATAGACCGCGTCGGCATCCGCTTCGTTATAGGCGACGCCCCATTTCTCGCAGGTCCGGCGCAGCGAGTTGCGGATGATCTCCTGATAGGGTTCCCATGCCCCCATCACCTGGTCGAAGCGATAGGCACCCCAATCCTTGCAGAAAGCGGGCAGCTTTTCTGCGTCGATCCGGTCGGCCATGAAAGCGGTCGCCATCTCCGTCATGCGGAAACGGGTCAGCGTACCATAACAGTCGAAGCTGATAAATTTGGGCCGGAAATTGGGCATCGGCGGATCGTCCTTTGCAGATTTTGACATTGGCCTTGGCAGCCGGGTGACAGGGACATTACGACATGGCTGCACCGGAACATGAACCCCATTTCGACGCGGCGCGGCGCAGATTATAGGCTTTTATCGCGCCCCATTCGGCATAGTTTGCCGTGCCCGGTGAGGTGGCAAGACGGCGCGCGATAAACGGGTGTCAGCGGCGAAAAACGAATGGCACGCAGCATGGAATGTCGCGTCCTCAATAGCCACGGCCCCGCGCCACTTCGCCCTCCATCGCCTCACCCGCCGCATAACGGCGGATATTGGCGATAAGTGCCCGCGCCGCGCTGTCCGCGCGGGTCATGCTGGCGACATGGGGCGTCATGACGATGCGGGGATGCGTCCAGAAAGCATGTCCGGCGGGCAGGGGTTCTGGATCAAATACATCCAATATCGCGCCTGACAGATGCTGTTCGTCGAGAAGGGACAGCAGATCCTGCTCCACCAGATGACCGCCTCGTCCGACATTGATCAGGCCGGCTCCTTGCGGCAATTGCGACAGATGCTCCCGGCACAAGATGCCGCGTGTGTCCGGGGTCAAAGGCAACAGGCAGATGAGGATATCGCAACTTGACAGGAAAGCGGGCAGGGCCGCCTCGCCCGCATGGCATGCCACTCCTGCAATGGCGTGGGCCGACCGGCTCCACCCCGATAGCGTGAAACCGAATGGCGCAAGTCCCTCCAGCACGGCCTGCCCCAAATTGCCCAACCCCATCACGCCCACCCGCCGCTGCCCGGCAGGCACCAGCTTGATCGGCGCCCAGCGGCCCTCGCGCTGCGCAATGCCATGGTCGATCAGATTCCGATGCAGCGCCAGCACCGCCATCGTCACATATTCCACCATGCCCTGGCGAATGCCCGGCTCGATCATCCGCACGACCCGCACATGCGGCGGCAGGCGCCCCATGTCGAACTGGTCGATGCCCGCGCCGATTGAAAACAGCACTTCGAGTGCGGGCAGGCTGGCGATCAGGTCGGCCGATGGGTTCCAGGCGGCGAGATAGCGGATGGTGGCCGGATCATGCGGGTCGGAGGGATCGACAAACGCCACGTCCGCCGCTTCGGCCGCGAATATCTCGCGCCAGATGCGGCCGCGTTCGGGATCGGATGTGTAGAGCAGGGTCATGGCATGCGCTTTCGGGTTGTGGCAGGGCAGCGGCGGGCGGCCTTGGCCTGCCACCACATAAGAGGACCGGAAACGGCAAGGGTGGCAAGCAGCAGTGCGACAATCAACAGGAGTGTCGGGCCGACAGGGCCAAAGGCATCGCCTGCGTGAAGCGGCAGCACCGCCATCCACAGCGCGCTATTGGTCGATGCGTGGCTGGCGCTGACGATGCGCGGTTGTGCAAGCGTCACGATGACGCGATGGATCGCGCGGTCATTGCGTTCCGGGGCATGGAAATTGACAATCAACCTGTCGCCGTCCAGGCGCAGATCGCGCAGCGCAGCGTCGGGAAAGGCGGTTTGCGCCAGCGCGAAGCTGCGGTCGATGGCGACCGACGAAGCGCTGGTCGATACGGGGGCTGCGCTGTTCTCCATCAGTTCGGGAACGATCAGCAATAGGCCGGTGATCGCGATGAACAGCAGGATGGCGGCTAGCACCACGCCCGCCGTTCGATGGCATTGGCGCAGCACCATTCGGGGCGATAGGGTCCAGCGCACCGCCAGCGCCTTGCGGATCGTGCCACCCCTGGGCCACCAAAAAGCGAGTCCGGTCGCCACCATTGCCAGCAAGGCCAGGCCATTGAACGCAACCAAAATCATGCCGGCCTTTCCGGCCATCAACCGATAGTGGATCTGCAAGGCGGCTTCGACCGGGAAGGCCAGCAGGCCGCCATGCCGCAACACCGCACCATCGGCTGGATCGATAGAGGCATAACGGACAGCGGCATCGCTATTATACAATTGCACGAAATAGGTGGCGTCCTCGGCGTCGGGCGCAAACAGGCGCGTCACTTGGTAGCCGGGCGTCGCGCGGTTCGCTTGCGTCACGGCGGCACCCGCCGAGATGCGCACGCCCGACCGGCTGCTGGTCATGGCCACCGGATCGATCAGCCGGGCCAGCGGCCCGCGATAGACCAGCATCGCCCCGCTCAACGCCTGCACCAGCAGGAACGCTGCCATGGCCAAGCCGATTATCCGGTGCAGACGCAACATCCGTGCGCGGTTCATGCGGCATCCTTCTTCTGCAACGAAAAGGGCCGCTGGCGACAGGAGAAGAAATGTCGCCAGCGGCCCTGAAGGGAGAGGCGAGAACGCCTCCCGCCACCTGATTTAGAAATTAAACGTACCGCGGATCGTGAAGGAACGCGGCATGCCCGGCTGCACCCACAGGGCCGCATAGGAACTGGCATAATATTTCTTGTCGAACAGATTGTCGACATTGGCGGACAGTTTGAATTGCTCGTTGATCGTCACCGAACCCAGCAGCTTGGCGATGGTGTAGCTGGGCAGGAAGAAGGTCGTGGCGGTTTCGCCCAGACGCTTGCCGACATGGTTTACGCCGGCACCCAACATCGCTGCATGATCGCCGATGGTGAAATTCTTGAACAGCAGGATGTTGCCCTGATGCTTGGGAATGTTGATCAGCGGATCGCCCTTGCGGATCGGCGCGGCGAAATTGGGATCGAGCGTGTCGGATGCCCAACCTGCATCGGTATAGGCATAGGTCAGGAACAGCTCGAACCCGGCAGGCAGCTTGGCGTTCACGTCAAACTCAATGCCTTTGCTGTCTGCCCCGCCAACCGGCTTTGAAAAGCCTGCATTGAGTGGGTCAGTGGCAAGGACGTTGGTCTTTTCCATTTTGTAGAGCGACAGGGTGCTCGTGATCCGGCCGTCCGGCGTTACGAACTTGGCACCCACTTCATAGGATTCGCTCACTTCGGGTTCGAACGGCTGATTGTCGAAACCAACGCCACTATTGGGGCGGAATCCCTTGCCATAGCTTGCGTAGAAAGACAGGCTGTTTGTCGGTTCAAATACCATGCCAGCCATGGGGCTGAACTTTGTGTAGGATTTGCGCGGGTTGTTGCCCCCGGCGCGGTTGTCGATGTTCTGGTTGAAGTCGTCATAGCGCCCGCCGAAACGGACCTTGAATTGCGGCGTGATTTCGATCTGATCCTGGATATAAACACCCCACGCCTTCTGCACCTCATTGGCATTCTGGATCACGACATTGGGAACAGGAGCGGCGATGTTGTAATCGGGATTGAAGATGTCGATCGCATAGGACTGGTCGGCTGCGACCGGGCGGTAGCGGGTCTGGAAGGTGTCGATCTCGAACTTGTCCCAATCCGCGCCAACGCGAAGATTGTGGATGATCGATCCGGTTTCGAATTTACCGCTGATTTCGCCACGGAACACCATATGGGTGGTGCTATAGTCGCGATAGCGGCGCTGGCGGGTGAGGGTGCGTCCGTCATTGTCGAGCCGCTGGCGGCCAAGGACCAGTTCAGGATCGCTGGAGAAACCCTCGAACGTCGTATCCTTATAGCCTGCGCCCAGCATGACGACCCAATCGTCGCTCAGGTCATGCTGCAACTGCGCCTGATGGCCAAGCGCCGTGATCTTGATCGGGCCGTCATTGGGGTTGCCCAGGAAACGGCTCTGCGGAATAGCGCCCAGATTATAGGTCGTGCCTGCCGCCGTTACAGTCGGGATCGCCACCACGCCGCGATCGAACGGCACTTCCTGGTTCACATATTCCAGCTCGTAGGTGAAGATCGTCTTGTCCGACAGCTTCGCCAGGATGGACGGGTTCAGCACATATTTGCGGGTTTCCACCGTGTCACGGAAACTTTCGGCATCCTCGACGGCCCCGGTCAGGCGGATGGCAACACTGTCGCCAAGCGGCATGTTATAATCGCCCTCGACGCGATAGGTGTTCCACTTGCCACCCGCGACCGTGAAGCTGCCGCCTTCCTTGAAGGTCGGCTTCTTGCTGACGATGTTGATCGTGCCACCCGGCTCGCCGCGCCCGAACAAGGCCGAGTTCGGCCCCTTGAGTACTTCGATCCGCTCGACATTGGAGGCATCACGCGGCCCGGCATAGCCGCGTCCGCCGTTGAAGCCGTTGACCAGGAAGCCGCTTGGGAAATTCTCGTCGCCGGCAAAGCCGCGAATGGCGAAACTGTCCCACAGGCCGCCGAAATTATTCTGCTTCGAAACACCGCTTGCCAGTTCAAGCGCGGTGTCGAGCCGGGTGATGTTCAGGTCGTTGAGCAGCTTGCCTTCCAGAAACTGGACCGCCTGCGGGATTTCCTTGACTGGCGTGTCGCCGAAATATTGGCGCTTGAGTCCAGTGACGATAATACTGCCCTGTTCTTCATCGACCGGAGTCTGGGCAAGGGCGGCGGTGGGCAGGGCGATGGCGGCGGTGCTGGCGATGAGCGCCAGGCGAAGAGCCGATGATGTGCGCATGATGATATCCCCTATGAAAAATCGCTGTTCCCGAATGTCCTGCGAAACGGGGACCGGCTGGTCTTCTTTTATGGTCCGATGCGGACATTGCGTCCTGTCATCGGCAGCCGGGCCGCGGGGTGTTTCCGTCACCTCTTGTTGAATTCAGGCTAGGTTGAGTTACGGATATATTACGTCAAACTTGGCACGCCTGACGGCGCAAAATTGTGAATCCTGATGTCCTACGGCATGAAAATGCTGCTTGTCGTTACGCTGTCGATCCTGGCGAAAAGCGTGTAAAATGGCCGCCTCCGATAAGGAAGGCGGCCTGCGACCCGGAGGGTTCATGCCCTCAGAGATATTTGAGCCACCATATATCCTTGCGCCGCTGCTTGAGCTGCGCGAACCAGCGGGTGGGATAATAGAGCGGCAGGATCAGCAGCGCGACCCAGATCCAGACGGTGGACAGATTGTCGACACCGAACACCGTGCCCTTGGTCGGGCCATAGAGCGCCAGCGCAACATTGTAGATCAGTTTGAGGGCATAGAGATGCAGCACATAATAGAACATCGGCGCACCACCTAGCAGCGCCAGATGCGGCATCACACGGCTGTTCTCGCACTTCTCGAACAAAGCGAGCAACAGGCAGCCGGTCCCGACCGTGGGCATCAGGAACAGCAAGGAGGGCGGATATTTGGTGAGCGCCAGGAAGCTCATCACCGTGCGCGCCGCATTTTCGCCGACGAACCAGGGCTTGTCGCCATAGACATTGAGGTAGCGGATCAGAATGAAGCCCAGCACAAGCCCAAGGCCGGTCATCAGCAACCGCCGGATGCGCCGCTGCGGATCGCTGCCCTTGGCGAACCAAGGCCCGCAGGCATAGCCCAGCAGGATGACGCCGATCCATGGCAGGATGGGATAGGTGGTCTTGACCGCGATGCCGCCAAATTCAATGAGCGAGCGCTGATGCAGGATCGCCCAGGCGACATAGCCCGGCTGGTCGGCGGTCAAGCGGATCGGATCGAGCAGATTGTGCAGGCACACGATGGCCAGGCCCACCGCAAACTGCGCGACGCGCGGCAGGTGCAGCAGGGCGGCCAGCGCGATCATCGAAATCCCGATCGCCCAGATCACCTGCAACCAGATCGCCGTGGGCGGAAAGGCGGGAGCCTGCGTCGGCCAGGCATAGCCGACCACGGTAAACTCCAGGACGATCAGGAACAAACCGCGCTTCAGCAGGAATTCCGATACCTGCCCCTTGCTGTGCGACTGGCCGTAGAGCCAGGCCGACAGGCCGGTCAGCGCCACAAAGGTCGGCGCGCAGAAGGTCGAGAGCAAGCGCGTGTAGAACAACCCCGGATCGGTCGTGGTGGCGTCTACCGGGTCGGTGACTTGCAAATGCAGGAAAAATGTCTCGCGCACATGGTCGACCAGCATGAACAACATGACCAGGCCGCGCAGCGCGTCGATCGCGATCAGGCGGGTGCGCGCCTTGGCCGCGGCCATGGGCGACGCCGCGCCAGGGCTGAATGCGGTGGGGGGCGCGTGGCCCGCTATGCTGCTCATGGCGTCTGTCCCTTTTCCCCGTGGTTCGTTGCGGCACCGCCCGAACCAATCATGATACTCTGTATCATTTATGACCTAGCTTCGCCTCCTCCGTGTAGCAAGCTTCATTGCGACAGGAAGAGGTGGGGAACACAGTCACCGGATGCGCGCCGAAACTCCACAACCAGGGATTGGTCCCAAGGAATGAAGCTATGATGACTGCACGAACGAAAGTGTCGAATATGTCGAATGACTAGGTGGAATATGTCAAAAAAAGGGGGTGAAGAAGCGTTGCGCTCCTTCACCCCCGATAATGCCTGTGTCCGTCAGTCGTTCAGGCGTCTTCGAGCGCGATGGCGTTGACGATATGCGCCTGCGTATATTCCAGCAGTCCCGCTTCGCCCAGTTCCGCGCCAAGGCCAGATTGTTTGACGCCGCGGAAGGGAATGTTGGCGTCGATCGCCATATGCTGGTTGACCCACACCGTGCCGGAATCGATCCGCATCGCGACATCGGTCGCCCGCGCCAGATCCTTGCCCCAAACCGTGCCGCCCAGGCCATAGTCGCTGTCATTGGCGCGGGCGATCACATCGTCGATATCGTCATATTTCAGTACGGGCAGCACCGGGCCAAACTGTTCCTCGCGCACCAGCGGCGCATCATCGTCCAGGTCGCGAACGATCGTGGGCGGCATGAAATAGCCCGGCCGATCGAGCGCTTCACCGCCTGCCAGCACCGTGCCGCGAGTCCGCGCGTCGTCGATCAGCGCCTTGACCTTGTCGAACTGCATCTGGTTCTGGATCGGCCCGATGGTCGTGCCCTGCTTCGATCCGTCATCGACAATCGCCGCCTTGGCGAGCTTCGCCAGTTCGTCGCAAAATTCGTCATACATGGGGGCGGGGACATAGGCGCGCTTGATCGCGATGCAGATCTGCCCCGCATTGGTCATCGCGCCCTGATAGACTTTCTGCGCCACTTGCCGCGCATCGACATCATCCAGCACGATCGCCGCGTCATTGCCGCCCAGTTCCAGCGTCACGCGCTTCACCGTCCCGGCCGAGGATGCCATCACCTTCTTGCCGGTGGCTGTCGATCCGGTGAAGGCGACCTTGGCGATATCGGGATGGCCGGTGATCAGCGCGCCCAGCTCATTCTGGTCGCACACGATGTTGAGGACGCCGGGCGGCAGGATCGCCTGCGCCATTTCGCCGAACAACAAGGTGGTCAGCGGCGTCGTCGGCGCTGGCTTTGCGATCATGCAATTGCCAGTGACCAAAGCCGGTCCCAGCTTGTTCATCAGCAGGATGACCGGGAAGTTCCACGGCGTTATCGACGCGACGACGCCCAGCGGCGTGCGATGTTCGACCACGCGGTTGCCGCCTTCGTCCTTCAGCACCTTTGGCTCGACCCGCATGGCGGCAAAGGCGCGCAGGGTGAAGACGCTGCCCATGATCTCATAGCCCGCCTGATCGAGCGGCTTGCCCTGCTCGCTGGTCAGCAGGCTCGCAAATTCGCCGATTCGCGCCTCCAGTGCATCGGCCAACTGGTTGACCAGCGCGGCGCGCTCTTCGACAGGGGTAGCTGCCCAGCCGGGCTGGGCGCGCTTGGCGGCCGCGACGGCGCGCTCCAGCAAGGCTTCATCCGCCTTGGGACATTGGGCGAAGGCGGTGCCTGTCGCTGGATTTACAACATCGAACTGGCTGACTCCCGGCGTAAGTTCGCCGTCGATCAACATGCGGAAATCATGGTCCATTGCTCTCTCTCCTGCGCTATCAGATTATGCGCCTTGCGGCTTGGCTATCGCTTTCCGCGTCGACGCACTATAGCATATATTTGTGTGCTAGGGATACAATATTGGCAAGGGGTGATTGGAGCGAATGAAACAAGGGACCGACCTGCTTGGGTTGATAGGCTATCAAATCCAGTGCGCGCATCTCCTGATGGGTTCGGACGCCCGCAATGCCTTGGCTCCGTTTGATTTGTCGCCGGCCAAGTTCACCGCGCTGCTGATGATCCGCGACAATCCGGGTTGCGACCAGACCGCACTTGGCCGGGCGCTCAGCGTCAATCGGTCCAGTGCGATGAAGCTGGTCAATATCTTGGAGGATCGCGGGCTGGTCGAACGGCGGGCCGGCCGTGATTTGCGCACCAATGCCCTTTTCCTGCTGCCCGAAGGCGAGGTGCAGGTCCGTGCCATGGCCGAAGCCGTGCGCCAGTCCGATGCACGAATGACCCAGCGATTGAGCCGCGAGGAAGCGGCCCAACTTCTTGCGCTGCTGCGCAAAATCAGCGGGGAGGAAGATATAGCGGACAGCGAAGCGGACAATGGAATCGCCTAAACGGGTTGCGTAAACTGTATCCCTAGCGCACAATGCTCCCAACATTGGGCGGCCGATTCGAAGCCTTGCCGCCTGTAGGGGAGGATCGCGCGTGACCGACATGATGAACCTGGACCGGCTGTTGCGGCCGCGATCAGTGGCGATTATCGGCGCATCGGATAAGCCGGGCGCGCTCGGCGCATCGGTGCTGGCCAATCTGGAGCGGCAGGGCTTTGCCGGGGCCATTCATCTGGTGAACCCAAAGCGTAAAGAGATTGGCGGGCGGCCCTGCGTCGCGTCGGTCGATGACCTGCCCGAAGGCGTCGATGCCGCGATCCTGGCGATCCCGCGCGTCGGCGTGCTGGACGCGATGCGCGGCTTGGCCCGGCGCGGGGCGGGCGCGGCAGTGATCTTCTCGGCCGGTTTTGCCGAAGACGGCCCGCAGGGGCTTGCCGATCAGCAGGAAATCGCCCGCATCGCCCGTGAGGCGGGGATGGTGGTCGAAGGCCCCAATTGCCTCGGCCTCGTCAATTTCCGCGACAATGTCTCGCTGACCTTCATCGACATGCCGCCAGCGCGCGCGCAGGGCGACCGGCGCGTCGGCATCGTGTCGCAATCCGGCGCGATGGCCGCGGTGCTGGCGACGACGATGATCCATCGCGACGTGCCATTGAATTGCTATATCTCCACCGGCAATGAGGCGGCGAGCGGAATCGAGGATTATCTCGCCTATCTGGTCGACCAGCCCGACACCGCCGTCATCGGCATGATCGCCGAACATATTCGCGACCCCGCAAGGTTCCTCGCCGCCGCGCGGGCAGCGCGGGCAGCGGGCAAGCAAGTCGTGCTGCTCCATCCGGGCCGCAGCGCAGCGGGTGCGGCGAGCGCTGCCACCCATACCGGGGCGATGGCGGGCGATCATGCCGTCATGGCGGTGCATGTAGAGCGCGCCGGGGTGATCCTGGTCGACTCGCTCGAAGAATTGGGCGACGTGGTCGAGATATTGGCGCGCAACGCAGCGATCGGCACGGGCGGGACCGGCGTTATCGCGGAATCGGGCGCGTTCAAGGCGATGATGCTCGATCTGTCGGAAGCGGTGGAATTGGACCTGCCCGCCCTGAGCGATGCCGACAGCCCGGCATTGCGCGCGGCCCTGCCCGATTTCGTGCCGGTCACCAACCCGCTGGACGTCACCGCGCAGGGGCTGGTCGATCCGGGCCTCTACGGCCGCACCTTGTCCGCTTTGGTGAACGATGACCGCATCGGCACGATTTTGGTGACGCTGATCCAGACCGCGCCCGCGACATCCCACATCAAATTCGCCGCCGTGCTCGATGCCCTCGCCACCTTGCGTCCGACCAAGCCGATCATCATCGGCGGCGTCGATGAAGGCGGCGGCGTGCTGGACGCGGACATTGCGGCGCTGCGCGAAGCGGGCGCGACCTATCTCCCCACCGCCGAGCGCGCCATCCGCGCGCTGGCGCGGATCAGCGGCGCGGCTGCCCGTGATTTCGCGGCTGAACCACTCAACGCCGAACCCGTCGCTGATCTGGCACAGCTCGGCAGCACTATCCCCGAATATCGCTCCAAGGAGATTATGGGCGCGCGCGGCATTGCCTTCCCGGCTTTCGCTCTGGCGCAGACGCTGGAGGAGGCGGCGCTGGCAGCCGACCAGCTCGGCTATCCGGTCGTGCTGAAGGCGCAATCGCCCGAACTGCCGCACAAGAGCGATGCGGGCGGCGTGATCGTCGGCCTCAAGAATCGCGAGGAACTGGCCGAGGGCTGGGCGCGGCTCGCCGCCAATCTCGCCGCTTCCCGCCCCGACCTGACGCTCGACGGCGTGCTGGTCGAGGGGATGGCGGACAAGGGCGTTGAACTGATCGTCGGCGCGCGCAACGACCCGCATTGGGGCGCGACCATCCTGGTCGGCTTTGGCGGCGTCGCGGCCGAACTGCTGCACGATGTCTGCCTGCTCCCGCCCGACCTGCCACGCGCGGCGATCATCGCGCGCATTCGCAAACTGCGCATGGCCCCCTTGCTCGACGGCTTCCGCGGTGCGCCGGTGATGGACATTGAAGCGGTCGCCGATGTCGTGCAGCGGCTCGGCCAGATGGTCGCGGCGACCCCGCAAATCCGCGAGGTCGATCTCAACCCGGTGATCGTCTATCCGCAGGGCAAGGGGGCGTTGGCGCTCGACGCGCTCATCTCGCTCTGACACGGACGACGCACCGGCGATTTGACTTGGCAAATTGTTTCGCCAGCATACAATGGCGGAACAAGTGCCGGAGAGAATGTCCCCCATGTCGAGCATAACCCTGCCTGCGGATGATCCGCGTAGCATCCTGGCAGACCGGCCGATGCGCCTGCCGCAGGTGGTGGCGATCTTCATCTGCTTTCTGTTGAATGCGCTCGACGGGTTCGACGTGCTGGCGGTGACTTTTGCAGCGCCGGGCATAGCGAAGGATTGGGGTGTCGGCCCCAGCGCGATCGGCATCATCGTGTCGACCGGCCTGGTTGGCATGGTGATCGGGTCGCTGACGCTCGGCCAATTGGCCGATCGCATCGGGCGGCGGCGGCAGATCTTGCTGTGTCTGGTCATCATGACCTTCGGCATGCTCGCCTCCGCCTTCGCGACCGGCGTGGTGATGCTGAGCGTGCTGCGCATTCTGACGGGCCTTGGACTGGGCGCGATGCTGGCGGCGATCAACGCCATGTCGGCTGAGTTCGCCAATCGCCGCCGCCGCGACCTGGCGGTCAGCATCATGGCGGCGGGCTATCCGGTCGGCGGCATCATTGGCGGCTGGGGCGCGGCGCAATTGCTGCGCACCGACGGTTGGGAAGCCATCTTCCTGGCGGGCGCAGGCGCGACCGCGCTGATGATACCGCTCGTCCTGATCTTTCTGCCCGAATCCATCGGCTGGCTCGCGACGCGCGGCGCGCCCGATGCGCTGGCGAAGATCAATGTCATTTTGCGCCGCCTTGGCCAACCGCAAGCGGCGCAACTGGTCGCGCTGAACCTGCCCAAGGCGTCGATGCGCGCGCTGTTCCTCGATCGCTACCGGGTCATCACGATCGCGCTGATCATCGTCTACGGCCTGCATATGATGACCTTCTACTATGCGCTGGGCTGGGCACCCTCGCTGGTGGTCGATCTGGGGTTCGACCCGTCGCGCGCCAGCATCGTGTCGGTCTTCATGAATATGGGCGGGGCGATCGGCGGGCTGACGCTGGGGTTCCTGTCGCCCTGGCTCGGCCTGCGGCGGTTGTTGCTGCTGGCCATGGCGGGGGCGGGCATCGCGGTCGCCGTGTTCGGCGTGGTGCCGGGCGACTTCCTCTGGTTGCAGATTGCCGCCTTCGTGCTGGGCTTCCTGGCCAATGGGTCGGTCGTGGGCCTCTATGCGCTGATCGCCAATGTCTTCCCCACCACCTTGCGCGCGACGGGTACGGGCGCCGTGATCGGCTTCGGACGCTTCGGCGCAGCGCTTGGCCCGTTCCTGGCGGGGCAATTACTCACCGCCGGGGCAGGGCGGGGGTTGACCTCGCTGCTGCTGGGGCTGGGATCGCTGGGGGCTGCCGCCGTACTGCTGGCGGTGCAGATGCGCAACGCGGACGAGAATGGCTAGGGTAGGGCGCGCTTAGCCCCGACGGACCGTCACTTCGGCCCCGGCCATGCCGCGCGTCAGTGCGAAGGGTTTGTCGACGCTGACCCGCGCTTCGACGACGCCGTTCATCGCCAGGCAGCAGGCACCCAGCCTTTGTGCGAACATCTCGATCAACGGGATATGCACCAGCGCCAGATCTTCGGCGGCCTGCGCCACTTTGCGATAATCGACCGTCTCGCCGATCGCCTCGACCTGACCCACCGTCAGCGTCAATTCGACCGAGATGACCAGCGGTTGCCGCCGTCCGATCTCGTCGGGGTTGATGCCGATATCGGCCAGCAGGGGCAGGTCGCGCACCCGGACCTTGGTTGTGCAGATATTGTCCGTCATGCCGTCGCCCTTTCCGCCGCCAATACCGTATTGTGCAACAGGCAGGCGATGGTCATCGGACCCACGCCACCCGGCACCGGCGTCACCGCCCTGGCATGGTCCAGTTCCTGCGTCGCGCAATCGCCGACGAGCTGCGATGATCCGTCCGCCTGCGCGATGCGATTGATGCCGACGTCGATCACGATCGCGCCAGGCTTGACCCAATAGCCGCGCACCAGATGCGGCGCGCCTGCCGCCGCGACGATGATGTCCGCCTTGCGCGCAATGTCGGGCAGGTGCAGCGTTTCGATATGGGTGACGGTGACCGTCGCCTCCCGCTCCAGCAGCAGCATGGCGACTGGCTTGCCGACGATATTGGATTTGCCGATCACCACGGCGTTGAGGCCGCGATAATCGTCGATCACGCTGTCGAGCAGGCGCATGATGCCAAGCGGCGTGCAGGGCACCAGTCCGCCGGTGCCGGTAGACAGCCGCCCGACATTGACCGGGTGGAACCCGTCGACATCCTTGGCGGGATTGATGCGGTCCAGGACCAGCGCCGCGTCGATATGGGCGGGCAGCGGCAACTGGATCAAAATGCCATGGATGGCCGGATCGCCGTTCAACTGGTCGATCAAGGCGAGCAGGGCGTCCTGCGGATGATCGGCCGGCAGCCGATGTTCGACCGACCGGATGCCGACCCGCGCGCATTCGCTGATCTTGCGGCGGACATAGACTTGGCTCGCCGGATCATCGCCGACCAGCACCACCGCCAGCGCGGGCGGCTCGCCCGTCTGCGCGACGATCGCCGCGACGCGCGCCGCCGTCTCGTCCGACAGGGCGCGCGCCATGGCGCGCCCGTCGATGATCTGCGCCATGGGCTTTTTAGGCCTTGAAGACGACGGTGCGCGCGCCGTTGCGGAACACCCGACCCTGCAGATGATGCTGCACGGCGGTCGCCAGCACGCGCCGCTCGATATCGCGGCCCTTGCGCACCAGATCGTCGGGCGTGTCGGCATGGTTGATGGCTTCGACATCCTGATGGATGATCGGCCCTTCGTCGAGGTCGGCGGTGACATAATGGGCGGTGGCGCCGATCATCTTGACGCCGCGCGCATGCGCCTGGTGGTAGGGCTTGGCGCCCTTGAAACCGGGCAGGAAGCTGTGATGGATGTTGATGCAGCGGCCCGACAGGAAGCCCGCCAGATCGTCGCTCAATATCTGCATGTAGCGCGCCAGCACGATGAGGTCCGCGCCGGTTTCCTCGACGATCGCCTTGATCTGCGCTTCCTGCTGCGGCTTGGTATCCTTGGTGATCGGCAGATGGTGGAACGGCACGTCGCCGATGAGCGATATGGTCAGCGCCTCACGCGGATGGTTGCACACGATGCCGACCACATCCATGTCCAACTCGCCGATGCGCCAGCGATAGAGCAGATCGCCCAGGCAATGGTCGAACTTGCTGACCATCAGCAGCACCTTCTGCCGCTCGTTGCGGCGGCGCAGATTCCATTCCATGCCGCGCTCGTCCGCCAGTCCGGCAAATGCGGCGCGCAGCGTTTCCACGGCGTCGGGCGCGATTTCAAATTCCACCCGCATGAAGAAGCGATCGGTCAGCTTGTCGTTGAATTGCTGCGCGTCGGTGATGTTGCCGCCCTGCTGAGTCAGCAGGGTGGCGACATCGGCGACCAGACCCGGCCGGTCGTCGCATTGCAGGGTCAGGGTGCAGATTTCACTCACATCGCTTCTCCGGTAATCATGCGCGCTCAGTGGCGGGCCGTATAATCATTGATCCATTCGACGGTCTTGGTCAGGCCGCCAAAGGGGTAGAAGTGCAGGCGGACCTTGCCATGCTGGTCGCCAAGGCCGCTGGCAAGCGCGTCAACCAGCTTGTCGGGACCGGCGGTGCCTATGAGCTTGGTGATCGAAATGCCATATTTGGTCAGCACCGATGCCGATGCCCCGACGCCACAGCGGGCGGCAAAGCGCATCAGCGTCTTGATGCCCGCTGGCCCCGGAATGCCGATCCGCACCGGCGCGTCGATGCCGCGCTGCCGCAATTCCGCCAGCCAGCTTAGCACTGGGGCGGCATCGAAACTGAATTGCGTGACGATCAATGGAGCCATGCCGCGCTGCTCTATTTCCGCGCATTTTTCGATCAGCACGGCGAAACATTGGTCGGGCGTCATATTGGGATGCCCCTCCGGGTGGCCACCAACACCGATCGCCTTGATCCCGGCGTGCTCGAACGCGCCGGTGCGAATGAGCGCCATGCTGTCCGAATAGGGTCCGGCCGCTTCGGGCGGATCGCCCGCGATCACGAAGCAGCGCTGGACGCCCGCTTCGCGCACGACCGCGGCCAGATAGGTTTCGAAATCATCGCCCGATTCCAGCCGCCGTGCGGAAAAATGCGGCATCGGTTCGAACCCCAGCGACCGCACCAGCTTCGCCGCGGCAATGCGCGCTTCCAGCGATTCGCCGGGCAGGAAGGTGACGGCCACCGGCGTTTCGGCCGCCATGGTTGGCGCGGCCTCGCGCAGCGCATCAATGTCCTTCGCGGTGATCTCCAGCGAATAGCCATCGGTCATGCCCTTGGGCGGCAGATCCCAGTTCGGATGGATCGACGGCAGGGTCATCATTCTCTCCCATGATGGTGTTCGGGCTGGGCCACGCGGCTTTCCTCGATGCATTTTCCTCTAGCGCAACTGCTCGCGTTCGTATAGATGAAATTTTCATGAGTGCGAAATCAACCGATCAGCATGGCCCCGCCGCCCCGCTCATCATCCTTCCGGGGCTGATGTGCGATTCGCGCATGTTCGGCGCGACGCTCGGCGCTTTCCCGGATAGCCGCGCGATCGACGGCTATTATGGCGGTGCGGACCGGATCGAGGCGATGGCCGACCATGTGTTGGCGCATATGCCCGCGCGCGCGTCGCTGCTGGGCCATTCCATGGGCGCGCGCATCGCGCTGGAGGTCGTGCGCAAGGCCCCTGAACGGGTCGAGCGCCTGGCGCTGGTCGATACCGGCGTTCACACGCCCAAGTCCGGCGAGCGCGAAGGCCGCTATGCGCTGCGCGACCTTGGCCGGACGCAGGGCATGGCTGCGCTGGTGGCGCAATGGCTGCCGCCGATGCTCGGTTTTGCGGGGCTGCGCAACGAAGCGTTGATGGACAGCCTCTATGCCATGACCGTTTCGGCGGGTCTGCCGGTCTATGAGGCGCAGATCGAGGCGCTGCTCAACCGCCCGTCGGTCGATGCGCTGCTGCCGACCATCGCCTGCCCGACCGTCGCCATGGTCGGGCGGCAGGATCAATGGTCGCCGGTCGCCCAGCATGAGGCGATCGTCGCCGCCATTCCCGGCGCACAACTGCGCGTTGTTGAAGGGGCGGGCCATATGATGCCGGCCGAAGCGCCCGAAGCGTTCAACCAGATCGTGCGGGAATGGCTGTCATGGCCGCCTGCATGAATGACGATTTCAGTATGTTTTCCGTGTCTAAGGAGAGAATGGAATGAGTGGTAAGTCTCTGCAGCAATTGCTCGACGAAAAGGGCGATATCGTCACATTCCTGCGTAACCAGCAGGTTGGTCCCAACGTCTATCCGGGCGTGCCGGGCGAATATAGCAACTGGCGCGACGAACAGCGTAGCTGGGCGGAAAGCTCGGTCCTGTTCAACCAGAGCTTCCACATGGTCGACCTGCTCGTTACCGGCCCCGGCGCGTTCGACATGCTGTCCTACCTCGCCCCCAACAGCTTCAAGGGCTTCGTGCCGAACCGCGCCAAGCAGTTCGCCCCCGTCACGCCCGAAGGCTATGTGATCGGCGACGTCATTCTCTTCTATCTGGAAGAAGAAAAGTTCGAGCTGGTCGGCCGCGCGCCGTCGATCGAATGGGTCGAATATTGGGCCTCGACCGGCAAGTGGGACGTCAAGGTCGAGCGCGACGAGCGCACCGCCGCCCGCCCGCTCGACCAGCAGGGCTATCGCCGCAACTATCGTTTCCAGTTGCAGGGGCCAAACGCCATGGCCGTGCTGGAAAAGGCGATGGGCGAAACCCCGCCGGACCTCAAATTCTTCCACATGGCGCCGATCATGATCGCGGGCGTCGAAGTGCGCGCGCTGCGTCACGGCATGGCCGGCCAGCCTGGTTACGAACTGTTTGGTCCCTGGAAGGATTATGACACCGTCCGCAATGCCCTCATTGAAGCGGGCAAGGACCATGGCCTCACCCTGTGCGGCGGTCGGACCTATTCGTCGAACACGCTGGAATCCGGCTGGATTCCCTCGCCGCTGCCCGCCACCTATACCGGCGAAGGCTCCAAGGCGTTCCGCGAATGGGCGAGCGAAAACAGCTATGAAGGCAAATGCTCGCTCGGCGGCAGCTTCGTCTCCGACAATATCGAGGATTATTACCTCAACCCGTGGGAGCTGGGCTATGGCATCATGGTCAAGTTCGACCATGACTTCATCGGCCGCGAAGCGCTGGAGAAGATCAAGGATCAGCCCCACCGCCGCAAGGTGACGCTGGCGCTCGACAATGAGGATATCGTCCGCGTCATGAGCTCGATGCTCCAGACCGGCGACAAGGCCAAGTTCCTCGAATTCCCCAGTGCCGTCTATTGCATGCATCCCTATGATGCGGTGCTCAAGGACGGGAAGACGGTCGGCCTGTCCACCTGGATCGGCTACACCATCAACGCCGGTCGCTTCCTGGCGCTGGCGATGGTCGATGCCGAGTTCGCCGAACCCGGCACCGAAGTCACCCTGCTGTGGGGCGAACCTGATGGCGGCACGTCGAAGCCGACCGTCGAACCCCACGTCCAGACCGAAATCAAGGCGATCGTTTCCTCGGTCCCCTATTCGGAAGCCGCGCGCGACAATTATGCCGACGGCTGGCGCACCAAGAACGCCTGATCACTTTTCCTGAGCGGGAAGCAACGGGGGATGCCGAAAGGCGTCCCCCGTTTTCGTTCGAGCGTTTCTGCGGGCGCAGCGCGATCTGGAAGGAATATTCGATTATACCACCGAAAAATGGGACCTGTCCCAGGCCCCGCACAATACCGATCTGATCGAAGCCGCCTGCGCCGAACTGGCCAAAGCGCCCCAGCAATCGCAGGGTTGGGCATATATCCGGCCCGGCTACCGGCGGCTCAGCGTCGAGCGGCACATTCTCTATTTTCGCTGCACGACCTATGACATCGCCGTCATCCGCTTCCTGCACCAACGCATGGATGCTACCCGCCACCTTTGGCTGTGAACTAACCCGATAGAGCATATCGGAAATCAGGTCAGCCACCGCCCGAACGGCGTATTTATATGACAATGCCTCATTTTTTTGTCATCATTCTGCAACGACCACGCCGCGCAGATGCCATCAACCGTCCCTAGGGCGGCACCGGGTCAAAAAAATGGGGTGGGTCAATAATGAGAAAATTCGCTGCTTTAGCGGCGGTGCTGGCATTTGGGCTGTCCATAGGAACGGTCCCGTCAGCCGCGCATGAAGCCGGGCATGAGATGCCGCCATGGCAGGGGGCCAGCGCCTGGCCCGACCGGGTCATCGCCACATTCGAAGCCGATCCCGCAACCTCGCTGGCGATCAGTTGGCGAACCGCGGCGAACATTACCGCTACCCGCGCCGAAATCGCGCTCGCCACACCCGATGCCCGCATCGATCTCGCAGCGCGTAGCGTACCTGCCCAGACCGAACGGGTGGAACTCGACAAGCTGATGGTTGCTGGCAGCCCGGTAGCAGTAGCGGCCAATGAAGCGCTGCCCGCCGTCGCCTATCACTCCGTCCGCTTTGACGCACTGAAGCCCGATACGCTCTATGCCTATCGGGTGATGGGAGCGGACGGTCACTGGAGCGAATGGTTCCAGACCCGCACGGCACCGCTTTCGGGGCCTGTGCGCTTCATCTATCTGGGCGATGCGCAGAATGGCGTGTTGTCGCTGTGGTCGCGCACGATCCGTGCCGCCTTCCAGGCTGCGCCCGATGCCCGCTTCATGTTGCACGCGGGCGATCTGGTAAACCGTGGTAGCCGCGATGCCGAATGGGCCGACTGGTTCAAGGCAGGTGGCTTCCTGCACGCCATGGTTCCGGCCATTCCCGTGGCCGGCAACCATGAATATGATCAGACAGCCCCTGGCGAAAGTGACCGGATGAAGCTGCTGAGCCATTTGTGGCGTCCGCAATTTCGCCTGCCGGTGGAAGATAGCCTGCCTGCGGAAGTTCAGGAAACCGCTTATGTCGTGCGCTACTCGCCCGACCTGCATATCTTCGTGCTCGACAGCAACCAGCGCGACATGACGATCCAGGCGCAATGGCTCGACAGCCAGTTGAAGGCGTCGAGCGCCAAGTGGCGGATCGTGACCATGCATCACCCCGTATTCAGTTCGGGTAAGGATCGGGACAATGCGGGTTCGCGCGAAATCCTGTTGCCCGTGCTGCTGCGCCATAATGTCGACCTGGTGCTGCAAGGCCATGATCACACCTATGCGCGCGGGCTGCTCGATGCCAGCGTGCAGGAGCCGCGCCGTCGCGGCTTTGCGCAGGGCGACAAGCTGACGACCATGTTCGTCAATTCGGTATCCGGTCCCAAACAATATCAGTTCCGCAAGGAAGGCTGGGACGATTATGCCCCGACCGGCGTGAAGCTGGAACGGCAGGGCGAAAATGGGCAGTTCTTCCAGGTCATCGGTATCGATGGCGATCGGCTGAACTATACCGCCTATACGACCGATGGCGTCCAATATGACCATGTCGTCATCGAAAAGCGCGGCAATGCCAAGCGCCTGATCAAGAATGACAAGGCTGCGCCGCCGGTCCGGCGGTTCGACAACAGCCTGCCGTATAAAAGCCCGAATTTCTAAAGGTCGGCCCGCCCTTTAAGAGGGCGGCCCGTCTTTCCCTTTTCGACAACCAGCCTGCGCGTCGTTGCGCGTGGGGTATCCCTTCTTATTGCCGATGGAGATCGACATGATTCATTCCTGCCGCGCCACCCTGCTTGCTGGTGCCGCCCTGTGCCTGTTCACATCCCTGCCTGCCGCCGCCCAGATGACCGATAGCGGCGCTGCCCAGACGGCCAGCGGCCAGATCAGCGGCGTGGTGGTCGATCGCAACGGCAACCTCGTTGCCGGTGCCACCGTCCAATTGGAGGGATCGAACCTCGTCGAAACGACGGGTGCCGATGGTCGCTTCCTGATCCGCAGTGCGCCGGCGGGTCAGGCCCGCGTGCTCGTCCGCTATTTCGGATCGGATTCCGCGACGCAGGACGTAACTGTGGCGGCGGGCAGGACGGCTGAAATGCGCGTGGCCATGGGCGGTGCGGATATTGTTGACCAGGACGGCCAGATCGTCGTCATGGCGTCGCGCCCGATCGCCGAATCCGAAGCGGCGGCACTCCAGTTGCAGCGTTCGTCCACCGCGCTGGTGAGCATCATCGCCGCCGACAGCATCGGCCGCTTCCCCGACCAGAATATTGCCGCGTCGCTTGGCCGCCTGCCCGGTGTCGCCGTGCAGCGCGACCAGGGTCAGGATCGCTTCATCAGCCTGCGCGGTGCACGTACGAGCTGGACGACGATTTCGTTCGACGGCATCAACGTAATCAGCCCGGCGGGTCGGACGACCCGTTTCGACACCATCCCATCGGCCATCGCCAGCAAGGTCGCCGTGCGCAAGGCCGTCACCGCGGACCTCACGGGTGAAGCCGTGGCCGGTCAGGTGGATATCATGACGCGCAGCGCCTTCGACTATCCGGGCCTGAAAGTCGCGGCTGACGTGGGCCTTGGTTTTTCCGAACTGGGCGGCGGGCGTCAGTATAATGTCACCACCCATGTGTCGGATCGCTTCTTAAACGACACCGTCGGCATCCTGCTGTCGGCGTCGCGGTTCGAAATGGACATGATCACCGACAATTTCGAAGCGGGCTGGGAAGTGGCCCCCGAAGACCGCGAGGCCGGGTCGGAATCGCGTATCTGGGCTCATAATACCCAGAACAAGCTATACCGGCTGACCCGTTCGAACACCGCGTTCAGCGGCCGCCTCGACTGGCGTCCATCCAGCGAGCATGAATTTTTCCTCAGTTCGGTGCATACCGAATTCCGGGACGACGAACTGCGCAGCGCTTATGTGTTCGACTTTGATGACGGCGCAGTGCGCACGGACAACACAGCGCCGCAACTGACGGCGCGCCGCACCGGCTATGCCGATATTCGCACCGGCAACACGCCGCTCAACGGCACCATCTATGGGGGCGAAATCGACAGCACGCTCAACAGCAATTCCTCGCGTCAGCGCATCTTTACCAACACGCTGGGCGGCAACCATATATTGGGGGATTGGGGTGCCACCTGGCGGCTCAACTATACCCGTGCCCAGGCGGATAGCCGTCCGCCTTTCGGTTCAACCTGGCGCAGCCCGGCCAACCGGGCGCTCCGCCCCAGCATCGTCTATGATCTGAGCAATCCCCATCTGCACAAGGTCCAGCTCTATGATACGCTGGTCGATGCCAATGGCAATTATTCGCTTGGCCGCCTGCGTGATGCCATCACGCCGACCGAGCTGGAATTTGTGACCTTCACGCGCAACAATCAGCGTGACCAGACCGATGCCTATACCGCGCGGCTCGATTTCGACCGCGTCATCCAGCTATTCGGTCATGATACCAAGATCCAGTTTGGCGGCCAGTATAACAAGCGGACCAAGGAATCGAACCGCACGGTCATCGAAGCGCGCGCCGCCGATCTTGAGAAGGCGGGCATCGCCCTGCCCCGCCAGGAAGCGTTTGCGTCCAACGATCCCCTCAAAGTCGGCATTCCGCTGGGTTACAGCTTCCGCTATTTCGATAGCGAGGCTGGTGCAGCCCTGCTCGACAGCTATATTGCCGCCGGTGCTGCGCGCATTCAGCCCAACACCTCGGAAAACAACAATTATGTCGTGACCGAAAAAGTCTATGCCGGTTACCTGATGGGCACGATGTATTTCGATCGGGGCAATATCGTTGCTGGTGCCCGTGTCGAGCGGGTCGACAATACGGGGACGGCACTGGTCAATTTCGGCGGCACCTTCGTTCCGACCACGACTGGTTCGGGCAATACGATGGTGTTCCCCAGCATCCACCTCAACTATGACGCGACGGACGAGATCAAGCTGCGGCTTTCGCTCAATACGGGTGCGGCGCGGCCCGATTACACGCTGCTGCGTCCCAATTTCACCTTCTCTGACGAGACGGATACCGTGTCGGGCGGTAACCCCTTCGCCAAGCCGGAAAAGGCGGTCGGTGTCGATGCCTATTTCGAATGGTATATGGCCAATCGCGGCTTCCTGTCCGTGGGCGTCTATTACAAGAAGATCCGCGACGTTCTGTTTAGTTCGCAACTGCCGCAATTCGGCAGCAACGTGCTCAACAGCGATGGGATCGACCGTTCGGTCTATCTCTACAACACGACGATCAACGGTGGCAAAGGCGAGATCAAGGGGCTGGAGCTGGCCTACTCGCAACCGTTCGAAGGTCTGCTCAAGAGCATCGGCGCACCCGAATGGCTGCAAGGCTTCGGCTTCCAGGGTAACCTTACGCTCAACGACTCCAAGGCGACGACCCCCGACGGCCGCAACGTGAAGTTGCCCGGTGCGTCTGACCTAATCTACAATGCCTCGCTCTACTACGAACAATATGGGCTGTCGCTGCGCGCGAGCTGGCAGAAGCGTGACGCCTGGCTTGATGGGCTTGGTGATCCGGACGTTGGCGACAATTATTGGGGCAGCGTCGGGCGTCTCGACATGTCGGCCCGCTATGCCATCAGCCCACGGGTCGAATTATTCGTCGATGCCAATAATCTGCTGGACGAGCCGGGCATCCGTTATGTCGGCAATCCGTCGCGCACGATCGAGTTTGAGAAGTTCGGCGCGCGCTTCATGGGCGGTGTTCGCATCAACCTGGGGGGCAGTGGATCGCGTCGCTGACGCGAGCGCGAATACCATCGTCAAAGGGCCGGGTCGGCCAGTTTCAAGGATGTAAAATGAAGCCACTCTTCCTATTTCTAGCCTTGGCTGGTCTGCTCCCGGCCAGTGCGGTGCTGGCCCATGATGACCATAGTCGCCATGGCGGGCTGGCCGAGGCACCGCCGAGCGATCATGCGGCGAAGCCTGGCTCGTCCAGGGGGCGGCGCTGGATGGCCGGCGACCATCATATCCACAGCGAGTTCAGCGCCAGCTATAAAGTCGACCCGGCAGCGCCGGAAACACCGCCCAAGCCGCTGTTGGGGAAGGATGGTCGCTACGCGATTGCGAAGAATGCGGAGATGGGGGCCAGTTTCGGCCTGCGCTGGATGGTGTCTACCGATCATGGTGGCCCGCTCCATTCCCGGCTCAATTTCGAACAGGCCTATCCGCAATTGCTCGTCGCGCGGAAGGCCGTGCCGCAAATATTGATCTTCTACGGCATGGAGTTCGACACGCCAGGCGGCGACCATAGCAGCCTGATCATCCCGTTCACGCGCGGCGAGCGTGAGCAATTGCGCGATATCGAATCGCGCTTTTCGAAGCGGGAAGCGCATCCGAGCGATCCAGCCCGCGATACCGAACCCAAGATGATCGAGGCCCTGCGCTATATGCGGGAGCAGAAGAAGCTGCCGGTCCTGATTGCCAACCATCCGTCGCGTTCGGCCAAGGATGTCGGCGTCTATGGGCAATATACGCCCCGCGAATTCCGCGACTGGAACGATACCGCGCCCAATGTCTCGGTCGGCATGGAGGGCGCGCCCGGCCATCAGGCAGGAGCCATCAACCCGGATGGCAGCAACGACCCCGAAGGTGCGCGTGGCGGCTATCGCAATTCGCCAACATTGGGCGGCTTTGACCAGATGACCGCGCGCCTTGGCGGTTTCTGGGATTCGATGCTGGGTGAAGGGCGGCGCTGGTGGATCACCGCCACGTCCGATTCCCATTATAATTGGCGCGATGGCGGCAGTGATTTCTGGCCGGGGGAATATTCCAAAACCTATGTCCATGCCCGTGGCGATCATGCCGACGTGCTGGACGGGCTACGCAGCGGGCGGGTGTTCGTTACCACCGGCGACCTCATCAGCGAACTGGACGTGACGGTGCAGGCCAAGGGCGGCAAGCAGGCGGCATCCATGGGCGGCACGATCATGGTGAAGCCGGGCGACAATGTTGACGTGGTCATCCGGCTGCGCGATCCGGCAGGGGCCAACCATGGTGGACGGACGCCTGACGTGGCGCGCGTCGATCTCATCATGGGGGACGTGACCGGGCCGGTCTCCGACCGCAGCGCGGATCGCAACACGACCACCAGGGTCGAACGGCGCTTCACCGCCAATGACTGGCAAAGGGGCGGCGAAGTGTTGACGATGCGCCACACCCTCAAGGACGTCCGGGGGCCAATCTACCTGCGGGTGCGCGGCACCAGCACCCAGGAAGCAGAACCGTCCTCCGATCCCAAAGGGGAAGATCCGTGGAGCGACCTGTGGTTCTACGGCAATCCGCTGTTCGTGACAGTGGGATAGGATTGGGGGGGGGGGCTTTGGGCGAAGGCGCGATCTACCTGAACCTCGCGCCTTCGCTGGGGTGAGGTTCAGTGTGAGAAGCGGACCGTGGATTTCCACCCGATCTTGGCCATCGACACCCAGTTGGTCAATGCCCCCAAAACCCCTTCCAATGTAGGATTTCCTCTGATCTATCCTCATGGATGGGCCAGTCCCCCAAACCACCCCAGACGCACGCCATGGTCAGGCAGAGGCGATGTCGCGCCACTGGCGCGTTGCCGTCGCGTCACTGTGACCCAGCAGTGACTTCAGCCTTACCTTGGCGTTACGTTACCGGGACGATTGACGCACCATTGGGCCTTTTTACCCGACGACATCGTGAACTTCGCGCTGTGACCTTTGTGTCGCTAAACCGGCGGCGCTTCGGCGGCGGTGAACAGAGCAACCGCCTGTTCCAGCCGGGCGACGGCGCGGGTTTCCAGCTCCGGGGTGAAGCGGGGCAGGGGGATAGCGACGGCGAACGCGCCCACCGCAAAGCCATCGACCACCGCCGCCATGCCCAGGCCGCAAATGCCCGGCGTATATTCCTCGCGCGTGCGCCCCACGCCCGATGCGCGGATGGTCGCCAACTCGGTGCGCAACGCCTGTTCGTCGGTCACGCTTTGCGGGGTGAACGGCTCCAGCGGTACCTGCGCGAAATAGGCGTCGATCTCGTCGTCGCCCAGGCTCGCCAGCAACGCCTTGCCCGCCGCCAGGCTGTGCATCGGAATGCGCGTGCCCACGCTGATCGAATAGCGCAGCGATTGTTCCGCCGTCTCGGTGACGATCGCCACCAATTGCCACCCGTCGCGCACGAAGAAGGAGGCGGTTTCGTTGGTCTGCGTCCGCAGCGATTTGACCAGCGGCCGCACCTTGTCCGCCAGCGACAGCGCGACGCGCGGCGACCCCAGCCGCGCCAGTGCCGGGCCGGGCAGATAGCGCCGCCCCTCCCGCGCCAGATAGTGCCGTTCCACCAATGTCGCGAGCAGATAGGAGAGGCTGCTGACCGGAATGGCGAGGCCTGCCGCAATCTCCTGCGCCACCACGCCCGCCGGGCGCGCCACGACATATTCGATGATGTCGATGGTCCGCATCGCCGATTTGACGGTGGATGGCGTGGTAGCGTTCATGATGGGTGCCCTCCGTTAAAAGGTCAGGCTACCGCGCCGTTCGGCAAAGCGCCATCCCGCCGGAGTGAGGACGAAGCGGTCGTGGAAAGACCCGACCTTGGGCGCGCCCTCGCCGGTGAACAGCAGCATCGCGCTTTCGCCGACGGCCTGCGTCGGGCTGATCACGTCGATCACGACGTTGGAACAGACATGCCGGGTCGTCCGCGCCGGGCGGGCGAGGAAGGCGGCGAGGATCGCCGCACGTCCCTGCGTCCAGTCGTCCGGCGCGGTCGGGCGCGCCATCCGTCCATCCTCGGCATAGAGATCAGCCACGCCCTGCCAGTCGGCCGCGTCGTTGAGATTGGCGTAGCGCGCGATCAGCCTGGCGCAATCCGCCTCGATCGCGCGGCGCTCCTCCTCGCTCACAGCCGGGCGTCCGCCAGGTCCGCACCGGCGCGGAGCGAACGCAGTTTCTTCCACGTTACCGCCGGGTCGATCTTGCCATATCCGGCAAAAGTGCCGAACCCGCAATCGGTGCTGGCGATCACCCGGTCCTTGCCGACGATCCCGGCAAAGCGTTCGATCCGCTGGGCAATGAGTTCGGGATGTTCGACATAGTTGGAACAGGTATCGATCAGGCCGGGGGCCAGGATCTTGTGATCCGGGATGGTGGCATCGCGCCACACCGCCCACTCATGTTCGTGGCACGGATTGGCGGCTTCGAACAGGACGGTGGCCGGGCGCGCGGGCAGGATGATGTCGATCACCTTTTCCAGCGGAATGTCATGATCATGCGGGCCTTCATAATTGCCCCAGCAAATATGCATCCGCATCCGTTCGGGTGGAATATTGGCGGTGGCGGCATTGAGTGCATCGACATTGGCGGACGCGATCTTGAGGAATTCCTCGTCGCTCACATCCTGATAGCCGGTGTGGCGCGACATCGCCAGATCGGGGCAATCCAATTGCAGGTCGAAGCCCGCCGCCACGATCGTCTCATATTCCTCGCGCATCGCATCGACCAGATCGGCCAGATAGGCTTCGTGGCTGGGATAATGGCGATTGACCTGGAAAGCGGTGATGAGGCCGGGCGAGGCGGCATTCATGAAGGCGCGCACGCCCTCGCCATGGGGGGCGAGCGCCGCCTTGAACCGACGGATATCGTCATGCAGCGGCTCCAGCGTCACCAGCCGGATCGGGCCGATGCAGGAGGCGCGGGTAAATTCCTGGCTACCCATGATTCCAGCCAGCTTCTGCCGCAATTCGGGCAGCGGGGCGAGGTCGGCGGCGGGCCTGCGGTCGATATGGCCGCCAAAGCCGGTCAGCCGCTCGATCATATAGGTGGAATAGCCGACCTTGCCCAATTCGCCGTCACTGACGATGGTCACCCCCGCATCGATCTGGGCGGTTACCGCGGCGGACACGGCGGCCTGGACTTGCGTGTCGAAGGCGTGCGCGTCATAGGGTTCACCCTTGTCGCGGGCCAGCAACAGCGGGGTCAGGGCGTCGCCGCGCGGCAGGCTGCCGACATGGGTCGTGGCTATGGGCATGAAAATCCTCCTCCGGTTGAGAGACTTTCTGCCACAATTTCACGAGTGTGGATATATCGCAAATATGAAAATACACACCGGGGCGAACCCCGGTGCGTTTCACGGCGATCGGACTATTCAGCCCTCGGTCGGTGCTTTCGCCTTGGTCAGGTCATAGCTGCCAAGACCCGGCTTGTAGCTCTTTTCGTCGATGAACTGGCGGATGCCTTCCTTGCGGCCTTCGCTCTTGTCATGGAAATTGGCCGCTTCCTGCATACGGACCAGATAATCCTCCGCCTCGTCATAGGTCATGGTACTGACGCGGCGCACCGCATCCTTGGCGAATTTGAGCGCGACGGGGTTCTTGGCCAGCAGCTTGTTGGCAACCTCGCGGGTGCGGTCCTTGAGCTGGTCGAGCGGCACGCTTTCATTGACCAGCCGCATCGCCGACGCCTGCTTGCCGTCGATCAGGTCGCCGGTCAGCGTCAGCCACATGGCGTCGCGCATCGGCAGCAGGTCGACCACCACCTTGGTCACGCCGCCGCCGGGCAGGATGCCCCAGTTGATTTCGGACAGGCCGAACTGCGCTTCATCGGCGCAAATGGCGAGGTCGCAGGCAAAGAGCGGGCCGAAGCCGCCGCCAAAGCACCAGCCATTGACCATGGCGATGGTGGGCTTCTGATACCAGCGCAGACGGCGGAACCAGCCATAGCTTTCCCGCTGCGACTTGCGCACGCCGCGCAACCCTTGCGCTTCGGTTTCGCGGAAATATTCCTTCAAATCCATGCCCGCCGACCAGGCCGTGCCTTCGCCGCTCAGCACCAGCACGCCGACATCGTCGCGATATTCCAGTTCGTCCAGAACCTCCATCATACGCCGATTAAGCGTCGGGCTCATCGCGTTGCGCTTGGCCGGGCGATTGAAATTCACCCAGGCAATACCGGCCTCGACCACAAAGGAAACGACGTCTTCTTGGTTTTCCATGATCCTGCTCCCAATAGAATGTATGCTTGGGATACAGTAAAAGGAAGCAGCCTTGCAAGCGAATAATGCATCGGCTTGACTGGGGCATTGCGGATATGGGGGCAGATGGCCGCCAATGCAGATGCGATAGGGTGCGTGAATATGCTACTGCCCGCTGGATGAGTAGGAAAGAAGCAGACGACAGGCGCGCAGAGATGGATGGCGCGGGCGCGCGACGGCGGCAGATATTGGCCATAGCGGCGCAATTATTTGCGCGTAAAGGCTATCGTGGCACATCGATGCGCGACATCGGCGAAGCCGCGGGCGTGTTGGGCGGCTCGCTCTACCATCATATCAAGTCCAAGGATGCGCTGTTCGTCGAACTGCACCATGCCGCGCTTGATGGAGCAGAAGCGCATATTGCAAAGGCGGTGGCGGGGCAGGAAGATCCCTGGGCACGGCTGGAAGCTGCTTGCGCCGCGCTGCTGGAAGTTCAGCTTGATCCCGATTCGCTGACCATGCCGATGATGAATGATTTTCGTGAAGTTCCAGAATCCGTGCGCGCCGCTCTGGTCGAGCGGCGCGATCGGTTTGAGCATCTGTTCCGTGACATCGTCGCCGCGCTGCCGCTACCATCGGCGATCGACCCGTCACTTTACCGCAATCTGCTCCTCTCGCAGCTCAACAGCGTCGCGGACTGGTATCGGCCGGGGCGGCTGACGCCGCGTGACATCGCAGCTCAGATTGCGCGAGTCTTCCGCCACGACTGAAGCGCGTTGGGATTATTGCGGCGCGTTCGCCTGACGCGCAAGCATGCCGTGCATCCCGATCCACCGCACGAAGGCGTCGAACCAGCCCGTGCTGGTGGTATCCTTCTGATACATGCCAAAGCCATGACCGCCGCGCTCGTAGAGATGGAATTCAGCCGGCCGCTTGGCCGCGCGCCAATCGTCGATCAGGGCGATGCCGCCATTGGCGAAGAAGGGATCGTCAGCGGCCAGGGCCACGAACAGCGGGGGCGCGTCGGCCGAGACTTTCATGGAGGATAGCGGGCCATAGATATTGCCGATAAAGGCGGGCTTGGCATCCTGACCCGCCAGCGCCGTCGCCATGGTCAGCATGGCTCCGGCGGAAAAGCCGACCATGCCGATCCGATCGGCATCGACGCCCCATTCAGCCTTACGCTGACGGATCAGCGCGAAGGCGGCGCGGGCATCGGCGATCTGGGGCGAGAGGTCACCGAAATTGGGGTCGGGGGCAGGGCGGGGTGGTCGAGGGCCAGGAGAAAACATCTCCTGCATCGACTTTTCAAAGGCGGGCATGTCCGCTGGCGTCTGGCGCAGGCGATATTTCAGGACGAAAGCGGCAACGCCGCGATCGGCCAATGCCTTGGCAACATCCCAGCCTTCATTGTTCATCGAGAGCGTTCGAAATCCGCCACCCGGCGCCACGACGATGGCCGCGCCGGTCGCCTTGGCGGGATCAGGCAGGAAGGGGGTGAGCGTTGCGACCGTGACGTTGCGGGCGAAAAGGCTGCCATATTGGCTGTGCCAGGATTCCTTGGCGGTGGCACCGGGGAGTGTAGGCGTTCCAAGTTCAATGGCAGTCGGCTGAGCGGGGATGGCGATCGGCACCATCTTATCGTCCTGGGCGTGGGCTGCGATCGGCGCTGTGATGAGCCAAGTGGCTGCTCCGATCATTTTGGCGAAACCAATTATGCGTTTCATCTGCATCTCTCCTTTGCCTTTTATCTGTTAGCTGTCCCAAATGGCCGCCTGTCATTTCGGCAGTGCGACGCTCTCGCGGATGGTGTAGCTGACGGTCTGGACCGGGCTGCCGGTGCCCGGCTGCCCGCCGCCGATGCTCAGCTGATAGTCGCCGGGGATGAGCGCGCGCACGCCATCCCGCGTGACGAAGCTCAAGTCGCGGGGCGACAGGGTGAAGGCGACCTCCTTCCCTTCGCCTGGCTTGAGCGATACGCGCGCAAAGCCACGCAGGGCCGTGCGGGGCGCGCCATCGAAGCCGGGGGGCGTCACGTAAAGCTGGACGACATCATCGCCCGCCCGTGCGCCGCTATTGGTGACTACCGTCCGCACGGTCAGGCCGTCCTTGGCAATGGCGTCGATCGCGCCCAATGTGGGTGCTGCATAGCTGAACTGTGTATAGCTGAGGCCGTGGCCGAACGGATAGACCGGCGTCCCCTTGAAATAGCGATAGGTGCGCCCGTCCATGCCATAATCGGTGAAGGGCGGGAGATCATCGACGCTCTTGTAGAACGTGACGGGCAGGCGTCCGGCCGGATTTGTCTTCCCCGACAGGACATTGGCGATGGCCAGACCACCCGACTGACCGGGATACCAGGCTTCGACGATGGCCGAGGCATGATCCTTGGCCCAGGATAGATCGACAGCGCTGCCGTTCATGACGACCACGACGAGCGGCTTGCCGAGCGCCTTGGCCTTTTCCAGAAAGGCGCGCTGATCGCGGGGCAGGTCGAGCGATGTCTTGTCGCCGCCGATAAAGCCCTCGATCTTGACCGGCATTTCCTCGCCCTCGATATCGGACGTCAGACCGACGACGGCGACGATCACATCAGCATCCTTTGCACCGTCCGCCAGGTCGCGATCGACATTATCGGAAATGCGCTTCCAGAAAATGGTGGGGCTGGGCGCGATGTTGCTCTCGCCCTGGAGACGGATGGCATAGCGCTGGCCCTTGGTCATGCGAACCTCGGTCAGATCGAGCGGTTCGGCCCAGCGGGAATAGTCTTCGGCGCTGACCACGGCTTTACCGTCCAGCGAGACGGTGCCTTTGACCCCGGTCAGCGCGACGCGATACAGCCCCGTTTCCGGCGCGACCAGATAGCCGGTCCAGACGACCTTATAGCGTTTCGACACTTGCTGGAATTCGCTCGCACGGGAAACGAGACTGGTTTCCACGCGGGTCAGCACGGGCTTGGCTTCGAAACCGTCATCTCCGCTGGCATTGAAATATTCGGCGCGCAGACCGGGCTTGCCGTCCGGGGTCAACAGCGCGGTGCCGGGAACAGGATCGCCATCGGTAATGGAGGGGCCGAAGGGGATGAGGGTGAGCGCGGAGCCGGGCATAGCCTGCCGAATGCCATCGGCCACCGAGATGGGCGGGCCGCTGCGGGGCGACGAATAATTGCCGCGCAAGACGCGCGTGGCGTCGGCGAGCGGGCCGGTCAGGGCAATCTTCGTTCCGGCCTTCAGCGGCAGGATGCCGTCATTCTTGAGCAGGACCAGACTCTTTTCCGCCGAGGTCAGGGCAAGCGCCTGATGTTCGGCCGTCCCAACCCGCTTGACCGGCGTGGCGTTGGGCTTGCGGGTCGAGAGGCCTGGCAGGTCGCCATTGCGATAACGCGCGGAAAAAAGCCGCACGAGCGCGGTGTCGATGTCGCTCATGCCGATATAGCCGCGTGCAAGCGAGTCCTTGTAGCGATCGCCCAGGCCCGTCTGGCCGCTGAGCGTCGCATTATTACATTCGCTATCGACGCCTTGGCGCAGCGCGACGGCTACGCCAGTGGCAGCATCGGGCGCGAATTTATGATGATCGTAAATATCGACGACGGCGTCGCAATCGGACACGACATAGCCGGCAAAGCCCCATGCATCGCGCAGATAGTCCTGCAACAACATGGGGCTGCCGCACGCGGGTTGGCCATCGACTCGGTTATAGGCGCACATGATCGACCCGGCCTTGCCATCGACGATGGCGGCGCGGAAGGCGGGCAGGTAGCTGTCTTCGAGATCCCGCTTGGTGGCAAAGATATTATCGGTGTGCCGGCTTGGTTCGGGCCCGCTATGGACCGCGAAATGCTTGGGTGTGGCGACGATGTTGGGCAGATCGGGATTGTCGCCCTGCATCCCCTGAATGAAGGCCACGCCGATCCGGGCGGTCAGGAAGGGGTCTTCGCCGTAGGTTTCCTGGCCGCGGCCCCAACGCGGATCGCGGAAGAGATTGATATTGGGCGACCAGGTGTTGAGGCCCGTGCCGATCTTGCCGAGATGCCCGGTCTGGCGACCGAGGGTATGGAGTGCCTGCACCTCCGTACTGATGGCACCCGCAACCGTCTTGATCAGCGGCGCATCGAAGGTGGCGGCAAGGCCGATGGGTTCTGGAAAATTGGTGGTCGGAACCGCGCCGATCGCGCCATGCAGCGATTCCGTCCACCAATTATAGGCTGGGATTTTCAGTCTGGGGATGGCGGGTGCCGTGTTGAGCAACTGCTCCACCTTTTCGTCCAGCGTCAACTGATCGACGATAGCCTGTGCCCTGACCTCTGCCTCTTTCAAGCTGTCATTGGCCAGCGCAGCGCTGTGGCTATACAGGCTAGCCAGGATCATCATGCTGGCGGTGCGCAGTAGGAAAGACGCCTTCATCCCGATATCTCCCTGAATGCGTCGTTGCGACGTCATATTTATAGCTGGGGGTTATCCCAGTCAGCCTTGGCCCAACATAGGGCAAGGCCGGGGAAGCGTGGCCTCCCCGGCCCGATAGAGTTCAGTGTGCAGCGCTCTTCGGGGCGGCACCGCCTATGATCGGATTGATCGTGCGGATGCTGCCATCTTCATTATGATGGAGTTCGGTAACCTTGACGTTGCGCAAACGGGTCTGCCCCGACAATTGCGTGTCGGCATAGAAGAGCCACCAGCGGCCATCCCATTCAGCGATTGAGTGATGCGTGGTCCAGCCTTCCACCGGCTCCAGGATGCGGCCCTGATAGGTGAAGGGACCATAGGGCGAATCGCCAACGGCATAGACCAGATAATGCGTGTCGCCGGTCGAATAGCTGAAATAATATTTGCCCTTATATTTGTGCATCCATGCTGCCTCGAAGAAGCGGCGATCATGGTCGCCACCCAGCAGGGGCTTGCCTTGTTCATCGACGATCTGCAACGGCCGGGGCGTTTCGGCAAATTCCAGCATATCGTCGGTCATCTTGGCCACGCGCGGCAATAGCGCGGGCTTGTCATCCTGCTCCAGGTCGGTCTTGGAGCCATTGGGGTCATATTTTCCATTTGCATAGCGTTGCAACTGGCCACCCCAGATGCCGCCGAAATACATATAGCTGGTGCCATCATCATCCGTGAAGACGGCAGGGTCGATCGAATAGCTGCCCTTGATCGGCTGCGGTTGTGCCTTGAATGGACCCATTGGGTCTTTCGACGTGGCGACGCCGATGCGGAACACGCCTTCCTTGTCCTTGGCGGGGAAATAGAGATAATAAGTGCCATTCTTGCGCGCGGCATCGGGTGCCCACATTTGGCGGTCGGCCCATGGTACGTCCTTCACATCCAGCGCCACCGGCCCGACCGTTACCGGCCCGCCGATCTTGTCCATCGACAGCACGCGATAGTCGCGCATTTCGAAATGGCTGCCCAGATCATCCTCGGCCGTTGGCCCGTCAATATCATGGCTGGGATAGACATAGATTTTGCCGTCCCAGACATGGGCGGACGGATCGGCAGTGTAGATGTCCTTGACCAGCGGCTGGGACAAATATTTCGAGGCGTCAGCCGCATTAGCGTCTGGTGCCTGCGCATTGTTTGCATCCTGCTGGCAACCCGCGGTCAACAGGGCCATCGCCAAAGGCAGCGTTCCCAACACTATCCGTCGCGTCCAGGGCATCATTCTCTCCTTCATATTTCGATCATGAATAGCGCTATCATCGTCATATGGCAATCAGCCTATTCTATCTTGCTCGCTTCTACAATCGCTGCGATACAGCCATAGAGAGTTGCGACCATAGACATGGTAGCGCAATCAATAGGAGAGAGGCATGAGGCGTTTAGGACGGTCCTTTACCTGTATTGCGCTGCTGCTGAGCAGTGCGGCGGCAATAGCGCAGACCACAGGTGAACCGGCGCTTCAATTGAACGACAAGGGCTATTTCGAAGGGCCAGCCGTCAATGTCCTGGCCTTTTCCAACTGGTATGATGGCCTGTTTGCGGATGCGAAGATCAGCGGCATAGAAATCATCCAGCAGGGTTTGCGCAGCGTGACCAACGGTGACGTGCGATTGTCGGCCACGCCCGGACAATGGGATCCGATCGGTGCGCTGGTCGAGCGGAAGGTGGACGCCAAGGCCGGTGTCATTGAAACAACATTGCGCTATGCCGACCATGACTGGCAATATGTCATTCGCGCCGAGCGGCGCGGGGGCGCGGTCGAACTGAGCATCATTCTCGACAAGCCCGTGCCCCAGGCCTTGGCGGGCAAGGCCGGGTTCAACCTGGAACTGCTGCCGTCGGCCTATTTTCATCATGCCTATATGGCGGATGAGCGTACCGGCATATTCCCGATCTATCCTGCGAGCGCCATGGAACGGACGGCCGAACGCAACGCCGCCAGCGGGCGGGGCGAAGGACCGGGTGCCGAACCCTTGCCGATGGCCAGTGGCCGCCGCTTCGTCCTCGCGCCCGAAGATCCGGCGCGCCGGATCACGGTGAGTAGCGACCAGCCGATCGCGCTCTATGATGGGCGCAATCAGGCGCAAAATGGCTGGTTCGTGTTGCGATCGATCCTGCCCGCGAACAAGACCGGCACCGTGCTGCAATGGACGGTTAGGCCGCAGACCGACCCCGATTGGCTGCGCACGCCCGTCATCGCGCATTCGCAGCTCGGCTATGCGCCCGATGGTCCCAAGATCGCCACGGTGGAACTGGACCGCAACGACAAGCGGCGGCCTCCGCTCAAATTGCTGCGCCTGGACGCCAACGGTGCGGCGGTGCCGGTGGCGACCGGGCCGCTGAAGCCGTGGGGCGACTATCTGCGCTATCATTATCTGCAACTGGATTTCAGCGCCGTTAAGCAACCGGGCCTCTACATGCTCGAATATGGCGATGTCCGTACCGCGCCGTTTCGGATCGCGCAGGATGTCTATGCCGACGCCTGGCACCCAACCAACGATGTCTATTTCCCGGTCGCGATGGACCATATGTCGGTCAACGAAGCCTATCGGAGCTGGCATGGCGATTCCCATCGCGACGATGCGCGTCAGGCACCGCTGAACCATGAACATATCGACTTGTATCGGCAGGGACCAACGACCGATACGCGCTTCAAACCGGGCGAGTTTATTCCCGGCCTCAATGTCGGTGGCTGGTATGATGCGGGCGATTTCGATATTCGCACCCAGTCCCAATATCAGGTGGTGCGCTCGCTCGCCGATGCGGCGGAGCGGTATCGGCTGGATCGCGATACGGTAAGCGTCGATCAGGCGCGGCGGCATGTCGAAATGCATGTGCCCGACGGAAAGCCCGATATGGTGCAACAGGTGGCGCATGGCACCCTGCAATTGCTGGCTCAATTCGATGCTGTAGGACATGCCATTCATGGCATCGTGGAGCCGGATGTCGCCCAATATACGCATTTGGGTGACGCCGTGAACAAGACCGATGGGCTGCCCTATGACGCGAGCTTGAAACCGGGCGAGGTTCGGAACGGGCGGAGTGGAACGCCGGACGATCGCTGGGCCTTCACCAGCAAATCCTCGGCGCTCAACTATGGATCGATCGCCGGGCTGGCGGCCGCCGTGCGCGTGTTGCGCGGGCAGGATGATGCGCTGGCACAGCGCGCGTTGGGAACCGCCGAGCGGGTCTGGCAGCAGGAACAGGGGCAGGCGCCTGATCTGTTCAGTCATGGCAACACCACGGGCGGGTCATTGGATGGAGAAATGTTCGCGGCGGCGGTGGAATTGCTGCGCACTACGCGCAAGCCGGTCTACGCCGCCAAGGTGCAGGCGCTTTGGCCGACGATCGAAAAGAGTTTCGATTTCAATGCGCAAACGGCCGTGGCTGCCATTCCCTTCATGCCGGCCTCCTATCGCGCCGCAATGGTTCCGGCAGTGCGGCGCTGGCAGGCGAAAAGCGTGGCGTTAGCGCGCGCCAATCCCTTTGCCGTTCCAATCACGACTGGCGGCTGGGCGGGATCAGGAACGGTCCTTGGCTATGCGCTGACGGCTGAGGCGTTGCATCGTGCTTTCCCCGATATCGTCGGGTGGGACGCGCTATTTCATGGCATGGCGTTTCTGACCGGCCACCATCCTGCGTCGGATATATCCTTTGTGTCAGGCGTGGGGACGGTGTCGAAGGAAGTCGCCTATGGCAATAACCGGGCGGACTTTTCCTTCATAGCGGGCGGCGTGGTGCCCGGCATATTGGTGATCAAGCCCGACTTCCCCGAAAATCACGAGGATTGGCCCTATTTCTGGGGCCAGAATGAATATGTCATTCCCGAAGGCGCGGCGTGGATCGAACTGGCCAATGCGGCCAACCATCTAAGCAAGGGGGCGAATTAAGCGGTAAGGGTTGCCGTCGGTCAGACCGGCGGCAGTCCGTGCGCAACGATCTTGTTGATCAGATCCCGGTGGCGGGGCAGCCCGGCGCATAATTTGTCGGTCAGCGCGGCATTTTCGCGCCGGGCGCGGTCGGCCAAGCGATGATCGCGGCTGAGCGAGGCGGGATCGACTTCGGTATGGTAGCCCATGCCGTACAGGACATATTGATAGCTGGCGGCCGGGAAGACTTCCTCCACGCGGTCGAACTCGTCGTGGAACCAGGGGGACTGGTAGCGCCAGAGCAGCAGCAATTCCTTCAATCGATCCGGGATGGTTTCATCGCGCACATTGTCGCGCCAGAAATCGCTGTCGGTGCGCTGGGTCAGCACATAATGGAGCTTGAGGAAGTCGATGATGCGACCCCAGCGATAGTGGGTCGTCGCGTTGAAGCGCGAGGCAATAATGTCCATCACCTCGCGACAGGCGGGCATTTGTTCGGCGATGATCTTGGCCGACAATTCGATCAGCACGATCGCGGAGGCTTCGAGCGGTTCGAGGAAACCGGCGGCCAGGCCCACGGCCACGCAATTGCCTTTCCAGAAGGTTTCGCGATGGCCGGATCGGATCTTGATCTTGCGGGCATTCAGGCCATCTGCCGCCGGGCCGATATAGGCGCGCAATTCGCGTTCGGCCTCTTCGTCCGAAATATGGCTGCTGGAAAAGACATGGCCGACGCCGCGGCGCGTCTGGATGCCGATGTCCCAGATCCAGCCTGATGTCTGCGCCGTGGAGATGGTGTGGGATGCCATCGGGCTGTCCGGCCGCTCATAGGGCACTTGCATGGCCAGCGCGGTATCGCAGAACAGAACATCATTGCAGTCCTTGAACGGCACCTGCATCGCGCCTTCGATCAACAGCGCCTTGAAGCCGGTGCAATCGACGAACAGGTCGCCCTCAATCTCGCCTGCTTGCGCGGTCTGAATGGCGCGAATGTCGCCATTCTCGTGCATCAGCACCTGTTGGACATCCGCCAAAACGTGCCGCACGCCCAGCGTTTCGCAACAATGGCGTTGGATGAAAGGCGCGAATTTGCCCGCGTCGAGATGATAGGCATAATTGGCAAGGGCGTCATATTCGGCCGTCGCAATCGTCTTGGGGGCCAGGCCGTCGTCGCAGATGCGGCCCTGCGCGCTGACGCTGTCGCAAAAACTTTCGCCCTGATTGCTTGCCAGCCAATGCGGGGCAAGGTTCACCTGCCCGAAATTCTGCGGGAGCATCAGGGGATGATAATAGCCGTCATCGACCGCGCCGGTGGTCCAGCGGTCGAAGCGTGCGCCCTGTTTGAACGCGGCGTCGCATTCGCGAAAGAAATCGGATTCTGACACACCCATGCGCGATAGCGTGGTGCGGAGCGTGGGCCATGTGCCCTCTCCCACGCCGATGATCGGGGTGTTGGGGGATTCGACCAGAGTGACGCTGAAACCCTGGCCAATGCGAGTGCGATGGCGGGCCGCGATGATGCCAGCGGTCAGCCAGCCGGCCGTCCCGCCGCCGACGATCACGATGTTGCGGACAGGATGAACCATAAGCTTGTAATCACCATGAAAAAGGAGGGGATGTCAATTGACATCCCCTCCAGGGCGAGAACCGTTAGAAGCGGTAGCGGACCCCCGCGGTGAAGCGGCGACCATAGCCATATACATCCAGCAATTGATTGCTGAAGCGGCCATGGGTGCTGTACGTTTCGTTAGTGATGTTGAGTGCTTCGCCGAACACGCTGAACTGATCGGTCAACCGGATATTGGTACTAAGGTCGATCTGAAGTGCCGAGTTCACGAACGTCGGTTCAGCACCAAAGGCCGAATTGTTCTGCGCCTGACCGAACTGGAGCAGATATTTGTCGCGCCAGTTGACTGCCGTCCGGAATTCAAAGCCATTTTTGTCATAGAAGGCCACGAGGTTTGCGGAATTGGCAAGCCCGGTGACGGCGAACCCGCTTTGCGACAGATCGGTACGATCATAAGGCTTGTTCGTTTCGACAAAAGTGGCGTTGGCGTTGAAGCCGAAACCGCTGTCGCCGAACACATGCTGCCAGGCAAACTCTACGCCCTTGACCGTCGCTTCGGGACCATTGACGCGCGCCGACACAGTAAAGATCGCCGGTTGGCCAGTGGTCGGGTCAATGACATTGTTGATGGTCTGGCGCTGCGTGCCCGCAACGATGAAGTTCGACACATCCTTGAGGAACAGATTTACAGCAGCATAGGAGTTACGCTGATAATACCATTCCAATCCCAGATCGAAATTATCGGCCAGATAGGGCTTGAGGAACGGATTATTGCCCGTTGCGGTCAATGCACCGACACGCTGGCCTGCGCCAACATTCAGCACGGGGCCAAGATAGTCGAGCCTCGGCCGAGTCAGCGTCCGCGATGCGTCAAAGCGCAGATGCAGATTGTCCGTCAGTTCCAGCTTCATGTCCAGCGCGGGCAGGAAGTAGGAATAGCTGCTGCTGGCAGTGACAGCCTGCGAATCGGAGAAGTTGACCGTCAGCAATGTCGGATCGGCTGCGCTACCGACGATAGAGGTTGGCACGCGGCCGATCCCTGTCGAAATAACCTTCGTTATTTCCTCACGCGCACCGGCGTTGAACCGGAACGGCATACCGGCAATTTCAGTGTTGAAGTTTACGCTGACCCAAGCGGACCAGCTCTTTTCAAGGATATTCTGGACGCTGCCGGGATCCAGCGCGAGATCAATGGTGCCGTTGAAGTTGTCACAGCAGCCCTGGTTATAACCCGGCGTATTTGGCCCCTGCCACAGGCCTTCCAGATATTTGGAATAGCTGCGTGCATCATAGTTCAGCAGCACAGGGGGCAGATTGCCGGAGAAGCCGGGGATCCAACCCTTGGTGTTGATCGTACCCTGAATCAGGCTCGCGGGAATTGGCACGCCGCTGGTTCGGCCGGATGGCGCACCATAGCCTGCATAGGCCTGCCAGTAATTATTGGCGAAGGTGTTGCGATTCTCCAGCGAGAATTCATCCTCCATGTAGCGCGCGCCAAACTTGATCGTCAGGTCATCCTGCTTCCAGGTGGCACCGAGGCGGAATTGCTTGATTTCATCGCTGTTCTTCTGGGCCATCCGCACAGTGACATGCGAGCCGAGAATGGCCTGATCGGTCCACAGGGCCTGATTGCCCGCCGGACCATAAGTGGTCAATTCCGGGAAGGTCTTGTTGCTGTTGCCGGTGACACGAACACCCAGCGTCGTGCCGAGAAGACCGCCATAACCAATATCGGCACCTTCGCTGCTGACATGGCCGTCAGGATTCAAGCGGCTCTTCGAATAGCTGACGTCAGCGTCAATTTGCAGATTTTCGGTAGCATCCCATTTGAGGTTCGCACCGACCTGGTTGGTTTCCAGGATATTTTTGTCGGTCCCGGCTGTAAAGTCAGTGGGCGAGCCTGCCTGGAGGAAATTGATGGCGGTGCCGTTTCCATCCAGTTCGACATTGCGCATGTCACCCTGGTTGAACCAGATGCCAAAACCATCAATGCTGGTGACGACCTTCTGACGCGAATAATTGTCGTCGATCGTCAAAAGAACATTGTCGGACGGCTGCCACTGGAAGGCGATGCGGCCGTCGATACGCTCATCCTTGGTGTAGCGCTGATCGGCACCATATTGCTGCTGATACCAGCCAGGAATATCGCCGGGCACTTCAAGTTGGGCGGCGGTACAGGTCGCGGTCAACTGACATTCGCGGAACAGACCACCCTGCCAGCCCGAAACATAGACGCGGTTCGCCTGCGTGTCGCGGCGGGTATAAACCGCGTTGACCAATATCCCCATCGTGTCGTCTGCAAAGGTCGTGCTGAACAGACCGCCAACGGTCGGCGTCAGCTTCCCGGCTTCATCCTGAACCGAACCAGCGGCCGTAAAGGCCATGCGGGTGCCCATTTTGTCGAACGGCTTGGGATAGGAAATGTCGAGCGTCGCACCGATCGAACTGCTGGAAAGCGACACTTCGGGCGTTTTATACACGGCCAACTGGCCAACGAAATCCGCGCCGACCGTCGTGAAGTCGACGGAGCGACCACCGGACGCTGTTGACAGGCGGCGGCCGTCGATCAGGGTCTCGTTGAAATCGCCACCAAAGCCGCGAACCGAGATGCCCTGCGGTTCGCCGCGCGCGCCGGACCGCTGGATCGAGACGCCCGGCAGGCGCTGCAGCGAGGCCGCGACGTTGGAGTCCGGGAATTTGCCGATATCTTCCGACGAAATGACGTCGACGACGCCGGACGCATTGCGCTTGATATCCAGATTGCGTTGCAGCGATCCCCGAATGCCGGTGACGATGATATCCGCTTCGCTGGTGGAGTTCGCGACCGAGGCCTGTTCGGCCTCTTGCGCGACGGCCGGAAAGGCCATTGCCAAGGCCAGGCCGCTGGCTGTCGCTGTCAGGCTCTTGCGGTTGCGCTTCGCCAAACGAGCGCGATCGAGTTCTGTCTTCATGTTCCTCCCCTTACTTCCACTTAACTCTCGCCCGACCGGCGCGACACTATTGTCGCGTACGATCACAGTTTAAGGCTTTGGGAGGAGGTGCCGTTGCACGAACGGATTTGATCCTCGCCTGAGCCTTTTCTTTTCTATGCACAAATGGTAGCGCTATCGAAACGGGCAATCAAGCGAAATGTATGTGTAAATATCGCCCCGTGAGATTAGGCTGTCCGAGACGAAAAATGCGTCCGGACAAAGCCGTGGCGGTGTGACGATGGACCGCAGAAGGAGAGGGTATGGAATCGCTTCAGTTGCTCAACAATGTGACCCATGCGGGGGTGCGCGTGCGGATGGCGGACAAGGGCCCCGGCCCGTTCGTGCGAATCGTTTCGAGCGAAGTACCGACTGCTGCCGCCGCCTGCCCGATCCTGTTGTCTAAACATGCCGAAACGGGGCGTTTTTACCTGGGGGTGTTGACCGGGTTCAAGCCGGAGGAGCATCTGCTCGATTCGCCTGACGGCCGCCCTGCTTTTCGGCCGTTGGAGGCCGACCGGGAGGGCTTCTTTACCGCCCAAGAGAATATTGCCTTTGATCCCGATCATCCCCGTTTCGCGTCAGGCGAGGGCGATCCCCTGTTCGATGCGGAAGGCCAGCCAACCCCGCAATTGCGCGCTGTCCAGAATGCTTTGAGCCGGTTGGTCACGGGATCGGACGCCACCGAAGGCCTGATTGCTGCCTTGCTTTCCGCCCGGCTGATCGAACCGATCGACATCGCGCTGAGCTTTGATGACGGGGAGAAATTGCGGCTGGACGGCCTCTACACGGTCAGTCTTGATGGTCTGGACGATCTTGATGATGCAGCGGCGCTCACCCTGTTTCGTGCGGGACACCTGCGTCTGGCCTACGCCATCGCTGGTTCCTTGCAGCATATAAGCCTTATGGCGCGACGCCGGAATGACCGGCTGGCGCGTTTTGGCTGATCCATGACGAGTCTTGCCGCTCCGATCGTCGAACGAACCGCCACTGACGTCGACGAGCCAGAAGCCTTGCGGCGCGTCGCGGAAGCGTGTCTTCCGGTGGTGATTCGCGGCCTCTGCAAGGACTGGCCGGCAGTGCGCGCAAGTGCAGAGGGCAACGACGCCGCCATCACCTATATGGCGGGCTTCGTCACGCCGTTGATGGCCGAATATTTTGCTGCTGCGCCACATTTGTGTGGGCGCTATCATTATGGAGATGGGCCGGGCGGATTCAACTTTTCCCGCGAAACCATCAGTGTTCGGGATGCCCTGGCGCGCATTGCCGCCAATGCACGCGATCATGGCGACACCGGCTATCTTGGCTCGCTTCCCGCCGACCGCCATTTCCCCGGTTTTGCAGAAGCGAATGTCTGTGCGCTTCTGCCGCCCGATGTGCGGCCGCGCATCTGGTTGGGCAATGCGTCGACCGTCGCCTGTCATTATGACAGCTATGACAATCTGGCGTGCGTAGCCGCCGGTCGACGCCGCTTCACGCTGTACCCACCCGATGCGATCGGCGACCTCTATGTTGGTCCTATCGACCATACTTTGTCGGGCCAGCCGATATCCCTGGCGGCGGGCGCGGCGCTGGATGATCCGCGCTATCCGCGCTTTGCCGCAGCACAGGCCAAAGCCGTGACTGTCGAGCTGGCACCGGGCGATGCGCTCTACCTGCCGAAACTATGGTGGCATCAGGTCGAAGCGCTCGATCCCGTCAATATGCTGGTGAATTATTGGTGGGACGGATTCAGCGCAGGGCCGGACGCGCCGCATACCACTATGCTGCTGGCCATGATCGCTATAGCGGAACGGCCAGCGGCCGAGCGCGCGGCCTGGCGCGCCTATTTCGACCATTATGTGTTTCGTCCGGCCGGGCATCCCCTGGCCCATATGCCCGACGCGCAACATGGCGTGTTGGGGCCGCTCGGTCAGGGCAATTACGGACGGATACGCGCGCTGGTGATGCGCCTGCTGCGCGGACAATGACGATTATCACATAGACAATGGAGGGGTTGGCATGAGGTTCAGAATATCGATGGTGCTAGCGCTGGCTCTGGCTAGTGCATCTTTCCCTGCGCTGGCGCAGGTGGCGACAGGGGCACCGCCCGTTGTCGCCGGAGCAAAGCCAGTCAAGATCGAGCGTATCAAGGTACATGCCCCATCGATCGAAGGCAATCTGTAGGGCGAGGCGGCCGACCGCGACGTGCTTGTCATCCTGCCGCCCAGCTATGGCCGTGAACCATCGCGCCGTTATCCTGTCGTCTATGCGTTGCATGGCTATTCGATCGGGGCGGAGGAATGGGCGAGGGAAATTCATGTGCCGCGTACCGTGGAAGGGGCCTTTGCCAATGGTGCGCGGGCGATGATTTTGGTGCTTCCCGATTCCAAGACGGTACATAATGGATCGATGTATTCCAGTTCGGTCACGACCGGCGATTTCGAAACCTTCGTGTCGCGCGACCTGATTAGCTATATTGATCGCCATTATCGGACGATCGCGCGGCGGGAAAGCCGGGGATTGGCCGGGCATAGCATGGGTGGCTACGGCACCAGCCGCATCGGCATGAAGCATGCCGATATGTTCGGCGCGCTTTATATGATGAGTCCATGCTGCCTGTCGGCGCGCGACCCGGCACAGGTCGATCCGGCTGTGTTCAAAAAACTGGAAGCGGTAAAGTCGCCTGCCGATTCGGCTGGATTAGCGTTCCCGTTGCGCGCGCAATTGGCGACGGCTGCCGCCTGGTCGCCCAACCCGCAAAAGCCGCCTCTGTATCTGGACATGCCGGTGAAGAATGGAGTGATGCAGCCCGACGTGGTAGCAAAATGGGCGGCCAATGCGCCTTTGGCGTTTGTCGATCAATATATCGGCAATCTCCGCCGTTATCGCGCGATCGCCATTGATGTCGGCGACAAGGACGGGTTGAAAGCCGACGCGCAGACGCTGCACGATGTGCTTGATCGCTATGGCATCATCAACAGCTTCGAAATCTATGAGGGCGATCATACGAACAGAGTGGCGTGGCGCTTTCAGGATAAGCTGATGCCCTTTTTCAGCACCCATCTCGATTTTGAGGTCCGCCCCTAAAATCGTGACGCCACCCAAATTGAGAGCAACAGAATCGCTGCTAAAGTTAGCGCTAACATTTTGGCTGTCGGTTGATGCTTGAGGGGAATCATTCGAAGCCGGAATGGCAGTACAGCTTGAAGGATGAGAGGACTAGAAATGAAGCACTCAACCCGTGACAGAGGCCCTATAATGGCCGTTTCCGCAAGCCTGCTGGCATTGATGGCGACGCCGACATTTGCGGTCCCGGTGTTCGATCCCTTGTTAGGGGATCATGCGGTGATCCAGCGGGAGCGCCCGGTTGTCGTGCGCGGTAAGGCGGACCCCACGGAGATGGTCACGATAACATTGGATCGCGAGTCCAAAACCGTGGCGGCGGACCGGCAGGGGCGGTTCGAAGCTCGCTTTGCGGCCATTAGCAAGGCGGGGCCGGTCACCTTATCGGCGCGAAGCGATAAGGGACAAGTGACGGCGCGTGACGTGGTTGTCGGCGACGTCTTTTTATGTTCGGGACAATCGAACATGGAATTGGAAGTGCGCAACGCGCAGGATGCGATGGGACAGATCCGCAATTCGTCGGATGACCAGCTTCGCCTGATGACGGTGCCGCGAGAAGCGACGGATGAACCCCGCCGCGATTTCTCCAAAGCGGTATCCTGGAAAACGGCCGGTCCAGACAATGTGCCGGACTTCTCCGCCGCCTGCTATTATATGGCGCGCGAACTGCGCAAGACAGCGGCCGTCCCTATCGGTGCCATATCCGCCAGTTGGGGCGGGTCGCAGATCAGCCCCTGGATGGGCGAGGCAGCGCAGGCTGCGATCGGTCGCGCGGATCGGTCTGCCATGGTCAAGCGGCACGCCAACGATCCGATCGGTGCTGAACAGGCTGCGAGCGCGGAATGGGAAGAGTGGTGGCGCACCGCGACGGGAGACGCTGCGGGCAAAGAGCCTTGGCAACCCGGCAGTGCCCTTGGCTGGACAGATGTGCCGAAATTGGGGCCGTGGGAAGAGTGGGGCGTGACCGCCCTTGCTGATTTCAATGGCATGGTCTGGTTCCGGCGAGAAATCATATTGACCGCTAGTCAGGCCAGCCAGGCGGCAACCCTATCGCTCGGCACGATGGATGATGTCGGCCGAGTGTGGATCAACGGCCGTCCGGTGGGGATGAGCGCCAAGGCGTGGCAGCCCACCAGCTTGGCTGTTCCGCTGGGCCTGTTGAAGGCCGGTCGCAACATTCTGACCATCAACGTCATGGATAATTATGCCAATGGAGGGTTGCTGGGACCGGCGAGCGATATGGCGTTGCGGCTTGAGCAGGGAGGCGATGTGCCGCTTGGGGACAAATGGCGCTATGCCGTGGCGTCCAAGTCGCCGCCCGGTGCGCCGCGAGTTCCCTGGGCCGATGTCACGGGTGCGGGCACGCTTTACAACGGTATGATCGCACCTTTGGGTGCGATTGGACTGAAGGGCGTTGCCTGGTATCAGGGGGAATCCGATGTCGATATGCCGGGTTATGCGGAGCGGCTTGCGGCAATGATGGCGGAATGGCGCGAGCAGTTCCGCGCCAGCGATCTGCCGTTCGTCGTCGTGCAACTGGCCGCCTATGGCAAGCCTACGACCATGCCGTCCGAAAGCGGCTGGGCGCAGATGCGGGACACGCAATATCGTGCAGTAGCGGCTGATGCGCATGCGGCGCTTGCTACGGCGGTTGATATCGGCGATCCGTTCGACATCCATCCGGGGGAAAAGCAGGAATTGGGCCGACGCCTCGCACGATCAATGCGGGCGGTCGCTTATGGCGAACGGCATTCCGCCAGCGGTCCGCAGGCTGTGAGGGCTGTCGCTACGTCGGATGGCGGGGCCATCATCGAATTTTCGGGCCTGACCGGCAAGTTGCAGACGCGCAGCGCCGCTGGGGCGATCGGTTTCGAATTGTGCGGGGCGGGCGCGCAAAGCTGTCGTTATGCCAGCGGCCGGGTGGAGGGATCACGCATCCGGCTGCCAGGTGATGGTCAGCCAGCCGTCAGGGTGCGGCATGGATGGGCGGACACGCCGGTTATCAATCTCTATGATGAGGCACCGCTGCCGGTCAGTTCGTTCGAATTGCCAATCGAAGCGGAACACTGAGTGAAGGACGGACGGGGCCTATCCGTTCGTCCTTCATATGATCAGTGCAGCAGGGCCGCATCGCCCCAACTGACAGGCAGCATTTCACCGACAGCCCCATCCTCTGCCTGCGCCACCATTTCGATCAACGCTACGCCCTTTACATCGACGGAAATCGGCTTTGGCGGTTCGCCCCGGCGAACCGCCGGAGTGCGCGTCAATAACTTGCCGTCGCCATAGACGGCGAAACGCACACCATGGCTTGCGTTCGCCGCACTATCATCGACGCCGACCATGGCGGTCAGACGGCCATAGCCTTTGTTGCGAATCTCCAGCCGTGAATTGGCGAGGACGCCGATCCCGGACGCATAGGTCTTGCCAGCGATCGCTAGCGGCTGGTTATAGGGGGTCGCGTCGGGCTGTGCGCCGCCCCAGCCTGCATAGATGGGGCGTTCGCCCAATCCTCTCGTGCTGCGCCAGCCGGGGATGGAGCGGAAGATCGTGGGATCAGGGGCAGGGGCGGTAACCCCATCGACGGCCGGGTTGATATTGCCAGGCTGCTCGGAGAGATAGAGGCCATCCGGTAGGGTCCGATAGCCCTTTGCGACGAAGACGAGCGTCTCTCGCGGCGCGACCTTCAGCGCCTGCTCCCCGGTAAAGCGGATCTGCTCGCCCGTCCACAAGTCGGTCAGGGCGATGGCCTTGTCCTCGCGGAATTTAAGATGACCGGCGGTCAGCACGGCATCGATTGGCGCAAGGCCTCGGTTGAACAGTGCGACCGCCTTGTCGCCATTGGCCAAGGTCTTGACCAATATCTGCAGTGAATCGCTGTCGAAGGCGACGGTGGCCTGATGGCCCGCCGCATCCTGATTGATGGCGATCAGGTCGGCATTGCCGAAAATATCCATCAAGGATTGCGGCGTCTTGCGCAGGTCCGCGCCGATCAGCAGCGGGGCGTTCATCATCGCCCACAGCGCGAAATGCGATCGCGCTTCGGTCAGATGCTCGGCATCGAAATCGCCCTGACCGATGAACAGCATGTCGGGATCGTTCCACGACCCCGGATGGGCATAGAGCGCCCGGCGCACGGCGCTGTCATAGTTTGTCAGCATCCGCGCCCAATGGGGGGTGATATCGTCGCTGGTGCGCGAGATATTGCCATAATCCTTGCCCCAGGCGCGTACGTTGGCGCTGCCCCAGACGCAGAGCGAGAGAAGATAGTCATTGTCCGGGTTGTGACGGGCGAGCGACTGGTTGATCTGGCGGAACAGGTCCTGCACCGCCGGAACATCCGATCGCGTCACCGAGGTCTGATCGATCAGTGGCGCAAGCATTCGATACTTGCCGGATTTTACCGGCGCGCTACCCTCGCCAAAGGCGCGGATGCCGCATCCATCCACTTTGATGAGATCGAAACCCCAATCAGCGAAGAACAGGCGGATATCCTGATCGATATGGCCATAGAGTCCGACCTCGCGTTCAGCGATCGACCCTTCGGGCAATTGGGCTTCGCCGGTCGAATAGGCTTGCGAGCAACTGTTGCGACCGAGGTCCGAATAGATACCGGCCTTGAGCCCCATGGCATGGAGCTTGTCGGTCAGGGGGCGGAAGGAGGGATCGCCCTTGCCGGAGCGCAAGGAGGAGGGAAACTTCTCCGAACGGATCAGCAATTTGCCGTCGTTTGTCCGGCGCTTGAGCCACCAACCATCATCGATATTGATGTACTGATAGCCCTTCTGGGCGAGACCGCTGTCGATGATCCGCTGCGCCGATCCGAGTAGCTTTTCCTCATCGATCTCGGTGAAAAAGGCGTTCCAACTGTTCCACCCCATGGGCGGAAGGGCACCGCTGCCTCCCTGATAGGCGCTCCAGCGGCCCTGTGGCGCGAGCGGATCGGTTGTCTGGGCGGACAGACTGGTGCTGCTGGCCAAGGCAGCCAGGCTGAACAGCAGGTGCCGGACGTAAAGCTTTTTCATCGGGCAAAATCTCCATCTTCAAGAACAAGTGTATGCCCGGCCTTGAGGGATGCCGCGACGCGACGAGTGCCGAGCTTTATTGTCCTTTGGCTGTCCATGTCGGGGCGCAGCGTGACGCGCTTAAGTCGTCCGTTGCGCCAAGTGAGATCGACGCCGCACCGCCCGCGCGCACGCAACCCCGTCACTTGCCCATCTGGCCATGCAGTGGGCAAAGCGGGCAGCAATTCGATGACGTCGCCACGACTGTAGAGCAGCATCTCGACGATCCCGGCCGTGCCGCCGAAATTGCCGTCGATCTGAAAGGGTGGGTGGGCGTCGAACATATTGGGATAGCTGTGATCGGGGCCGAGCAGGTAGCCCAATATGCGATGGGCATGATCGCCATCGCGCAAACGCGCCCATAGGGTGATACGCCATGCCGTAGCCCAGCCAGTTGCCCGATCGCCACGAAGTTCCAGCGTCCGGCGGGCAGCGGCAGCCAGGTCTGGCGTGTCCTCAACGCTGATCTGGTGCGAGGGATAAAGCCCATAGAGATGCGAGACATGACGATGATCCTGTTCGGGCGCATCGGCGTCCCAATCTTCTCTCCATTCCTGCAACTGTCCCTGTCGGCCAATCTGATAAGGTGCAAGGCGCGATCGGGCCGCCTCCAGTTCGGCCACGAAGCCGGTATCCACATTCAGGATTTGCGCGGCTGCGATCGTCTGACCGAACAGGTCGCGCAGGATCGCCATGTCCATGGTCGGCCCGGCGCACAGGGTGCCGCCATGGCCATGCGGATTTTCAGGGCTCATCGACGGGTTGGTGACGAGGTAGCCGGTCTTTGGCTCTGGCTGCAACGTATCGAGGAAGAAGCGAGCGGCTCCGGCCATCAGCGGATAGATGGAGGTCAGGAAGGCGCGATCCCGACCATAATCATAATGATCCCACAAATGGGTGCAGAGCCAGGCACCCCCGGTTGGCCATAGCCCGAACTGCGCACCGTCGATCGGCGCGCTGGCGCGCCACAGGTCGGTATTATGATGCGCGACCCAGCCGCGGGCACCATACATGGTCGCTGCCGTGCGCGCGCCGGTGACGGCGAGGTCGCGGACCATATCGACCAGCGGCGTGACGCACTCACCCAGATGCGTGGTCTCGGCGGGCCAGTAATTCATCTCGGTGTTGACGTTGATCGTATATTTCGATCCCCAGGGCGGATTGAGGCTGTCGTTCCACAGGCCTTGGAGATTGGCGGGCTGGCCACCGGGTCGTGACGAAGAGATCAGCAGGTAGCGACCATATTGGAAATAGAGCGCTGCAAGCGCCGGGTCGTTCTGGGTTGGCGACGCGGCAATGCGCTTGTCGGTCGGCAGCGCGGCCGCAGCCGATTGGCCAAGGTCGATCGACACGCGACGAAAGAGCCGCCGATGGGCATCGGTCGCGTCGATAGCGATTTGTGCAAAGGAACGGCTGCGTATCCGATCCAGCGTGGCTTCAGTCGCCGCTACGGGATCGCCGCTGACATCGTCGAACCGGCGATAACTGGTCGCCATGGCGATCATCAGCGTGACCGCATCGGCTCCGCGAACCTGCAATCTGCCGCCTGGCTTGATCTGACCGCCTTCTACCGATGCGAACAGGCGGGCGGCGAATTGCAAGCCGCCCTTTATGCCTGCGGCATCGCCATTGCGGCCAGTCATCAACAGGCTTGACGATCCATCGGCCTCAACCGCGACGATCTTGTGTGGGGACGCCAGGCCGATATCGACGTTTAGCTGTCCTTCGCTCGATGCCGTCAGACGCATTGCGATGACCTGATCGCCTGCCGACGCAATCACCTGGCGCTGATGATCGATGCCATCGGAGGTGAATCGGGTGGTCGCCATGGCGCTGTCCAGATCCAGGCTGCGCCGATAGTTAGACGTCTGCCCTAGGCCGCGGAAATCCAGCATGAGATCGCAAAAGGCCTGATAGGGCATTTGCGTGGATGGTGTGGCGAGGACGGCGTCGTTCGCCAGGGCTTCGGCCTCGGCGATCTTGCCCTCGAAGATCAGCGTGCGGACTTTGGACAGCGCGGCGTGTGCTGCAGGGTTGACCGGGTCATAGGGCTGTCCCGCCCATAAGGTGGCGTCGTTGAGTTGCAATCGTTCCTGGCGGATGCCACCGAAGACCATCGCGCTCATCTGTCCGTTGCCGACAGGCAGCGCTTCCGTCCAAACCGATGCGGGCTGCTCGTACCAGAGCATAAGCGGGGAGGGCGGGGGAGCGACCGCTCCACGCGCGCGCCGTGCGGGGAAGGCGGCGGCGCCCGCTGCTATCACCGCGACGCTTTCCCGACGACTGAATTTCATTTCCCTGCGTCCGCCGCCGCGTCGGGCAAGGGCGACAGAGTGAAGCTGTCGATATCGATATAGCCGCCGGTGGGCCGCGCATTATAGCAGGAAATCGCGAATTGCTGCCCTTGGAACGTGCCGGTGCGCCAGTCATATTTCAGGGGGAAATGATCGCCTACGCCAGTCCAACTTTGTCCGTCGCGGCTGTAGGCGACGCGGCCTTCGTCACGGACAAAATCCATGTCGGTGCGCAACCAGAGCGTCTGGCCCGACACGGGCACCGATGCGACACGGGTTTCGGTGCGGGGGCCATTCTCCGTGGAATCGGTCACCATCATGGTCAGCGCGCGGCGACCCTTGTCTTTTCCGACGATCGACAATTGGGCGCTGATCTTGCCGAAGGTGCCAACGCCGCAGACATCGCCTGGGTGCAGCCCGCGCATGTCCACTTTGACGATAGCTCGGCTGCGAGGCCCTTGGCCCTTTTGCGTCAGCGTGTTGCGTGCCGTCCACAAGCGGTCGGCCTGGGTCGCGTGGAGCCGCAGGAAACCAGGCCGTTCGCGCAAAGACCAGCGGTGATCGTCGGGATTATGGTTCCATTGCCATTGCAGCCCCAATGTCGATGCGGAAAAATCGTCCGATGCGCGCGGTTCGGCGAATGGATGCCCGTTGATGGGCTTGGCGGCGCGGTCAGGCACCCGTCCTGGTGCTTCGGGCGTGCCCCATATTGGCCAGTCATCCTGCCAATATACCGGGCTAATATTGGTCATGCGGCCGATAGATCCGGCGTCGACCATGACAAAACCCGCCCAATCGCCATTGGCTAGGTCCACCAGTGCGCCCTGATGCCCGCCGCTGGTGTCGTCAATCTGCGGCCGGGTCTCCCATGGCCCCTGCAAGCTACGCGCCCGCGACACAGTCAGGGCAAGTTTGGAAGGGAGAGAATTGAAGAGATAATACCAGCCATTGCGCTTGATGACCTTTGATCCTTCGGCCCCCTTGTTGTAATGGACGACCTTGGACGCGGTAATCTTGGTAACGTCCTCGTCCATCGTGAGCAATGTCACCGTGCCATCGGTTCCGATCGACGTGATCAAATAGGCCTGGCCATCATCCTCGAAGAACAGGGCCGGATCGAAGGCGTGGCGGTCCAGTTCGGTATAGGTCCAGGGGCCGGTCGGGCTGCTCGCGCGATAGATGCGCGTGTTGAGCCCGATCGGGCTGACGGCAACATAGAAAGTGCCTTTGTGGTGGCGCATGCTGGCCGCGAAGAAGCCCCGGCGATAATCGCCCCCATCGCTCAGATCATAGCGTGGATTGCCCTCCAGCCGGTCCATGAGATGACCGGCAATCTGCCAGTTCACCAGATCCTTCGAATGAAGGATGGTCATGCCCGGCGCATTAGCGAAAGTCGTGGTGATGAAGTAGAAATCCTCGCCGACACGAATGATGTCAGGATCAGGATAATCGGCGAAGAGGACGGGATTGCGATAGGTGCCATCGCCCTGGTCCGCGCGCCAGACTTGCGCCGGCAGGGCGGTGGCGGCCAGGGACAACCCCAGCAGAGCGATGGATGACTTGATGGTCATGAGACGCCCCTTTTCAGGATGCAGGGGTGTGGCGATAGGGACCGACGACCGTCCCAACGAACCCCCCTGCCTTGCGCGTGCTCAGCAGTGTCGCGTCCAGATCGGATTTGAGCGGCGTCCGCTTTCCGTCCGCCTCATAGTCGAACGCCATCTTGCCACCATCGGCGCGGATGGTGAGCGTTACCGGGCCGGTGGCGGTCAGCGGTGCGGAGGCGACCAGCGTATCGGTATCGGCATTGTCCCGCGACGTCAGCGCGATCATCTTTTTACCCCCAACCTGGGTAATGCCGAACACTATATGGCTGCGGTCGCTCTGGATTGCGGCCAGCCCGGCGGTGTCGCCATCCTTCTCCGGGGTGAAGCGAATGGTCGTGGACATGGTGGCGATGGCATGTTGCTGCCGCCGTCCGACGAAGGCCGGAACCCCGTTCAGATCACCCAGCGGCGTGCCGCTTTCCAGTTCCAGCGCGCCGTTGGTTACGCGATAGAAGGGCTGGCGGGGCGTGCGGATGCCGATCCACTGCATCGCCAGGCGATCGCCGTCGAAATCATCAGTGTAGGTGAAGTTGCCGCTCATCGGCCGCGCAGGGCTAGGCTGGGCGGGCAGGTCAGGCACCTTGCCGACATGGGGTATCTTTTCGCCACGGGGCAAAATGATCGGCCAGCCATCCTTCCATGTTACGGGCAGCAGGAAGGTTTCGCGCCCGATATTGTAGAAGTCGCCCTCATAGGGGCGCACCGCCAAGAAGGTCGCCCACCAGTCCCCCTTTTGCGTCTGGATCAACTTGGCGTGCCCGGCGGACCCAATCGGATCGGGCCGGTTCGGGTCCATATCCCGCTGGGTGAGGATAGGATTGTCCGCATAGGGGAGATAGGGGCCACGCAGTTTCTTCGATCGCAATACGACCTGGGAATGATTGACGCTGGTGCCGCCTTCGGCCGCGGTCAGATAATAATAGCCATCCTTGCGGAAAATATGCGGGCCTTCGATCCACACCGGCTTTTTGCTGATGTCGACGCCACCATTTACAAGCTGGGTGCTGGGGCCGACCATCTTGCCGGCGCGCCAGTCATATTCCTGAATCCAGATGGCGCGATGGCCGTCATAGCGGGGCGGTTCGTCGGGCGCGCGGTTATTGACGATATAGGCCTTGTCCCCTTCCCAATAGATGGATGGGTCGATCCCTTCGAAGGGCAGCCATATGGGGTCGGACCAGGGACCGGCCGGATCAGTGGCGGTGATGACGAAATTGTTGCGGCAAGCCACGCAGGTATTGACAATGTAGAAGACACCATCATGCCAACTGATATCGGGGGCAAAGACAGCTTCGGACGTGCGGCGGCCGGTAAAATCAAGCTGGCTCGGCCGGTCAATCGCGTTACCGATCTGCACCCAGTTCACCAGATCCTTCGACTTGAAGATTGGCAGGCCGGGAAAATGGGCAAAGGACGAATTGACGAGATAATAGTCGTCGCCCACGCGGGTGATGCTGGGATCGGGATAATATCCCGACAGGATAGGATTGATATATTCGCCTGGTTCAGCCTTCACCTGCTCGATCGATTTGCCTTCATAGGTGAAGCGGTCGAAGCGCGCTGGTTCCGCCTGGGCCGCCGCGGCGGATAGCGTCAATGCGACGAAGGGCAGCAGCCGTCCCATCATTCCCTGGCCAATATGCATCAATCCCTCTCCTCATACTATCAGTCGCGATCTGATCGGGCGGACGTGTTTGAATCGTCTCACCCTGTCGTTCACTATGTGATAGCGCTAACATATGTCCTTGTCGACCCGGTTGCGAAAGATCATTTGTTCGGTTCGGGTATATGGCTGGCAAAGGCTGGGACGGGGCCATATCATGCAATAAAATGGCCCGCCTCCTTGGCGAGGGGCGGGCCAGTGGGGGAGGATATCACACGTATGGAGGTGGTGCCGTGAATTGACGCCCTTATGGAATGGATAGAGGGCAGGGAATGGGCGCGCCGATGCCCTCGATCCGCACATTGCGCAGGCTGACTGTCATAGGCGTATCGGCACCCATGCGGAACGGCGTTCCGATCGCTTTGAAATCGGCACCCTTGTCCTTGAAACATTGGAGCGGGATCTGGATGCTGCTTTCCTGGCCCAGTGGTGCTGCCGAGGCCAGTGCGCTGACATCCAGGCGGGCATTACCCATCGCGATCGAGACGGGACCAGTGCCACGGGCATCCATTCGCCAGTCGATGCGCAGGGCAAAGCCGCCGTTGAGTTGTCGCAGCATGTCGACAGGAGGACCGTCGATAGCGATATCGCCCTTGCTGCTCCACTTGAACTGACGTCCATCCTCCTGCGCGGCGATGTCGACCGCACGCATGGACACGCCGCTGTCAAGGCCCAGTCGCCACGGGTCAAGCACGCGGCCCGTGCGCAGGAACAGACTGTCGCTGACCGCAGGCCCCTGTTCGACACGGGGATCTTCATTCACTGGACCCTGGCTATGGGGATGCGCATAGTCCAGGCCATATCCGACCGGGAAGAGCGGGGCTGTGACGGGTGAGCGGGCGTCTGCTGGCCAGGCGAAGGGCAAGCGCCCCGTGAAGTCGCGGGCGGCTTTGCCATCCTTGCCCGCCACCAGCACGTCCGCGACACCCTGCCCCTGTGATCCGGGCAGCCAGCCCGCTATGAAGGCATCGGCCAGATTGAAGACCGGGCCGACGAACAAGGGGCGGCCCGACAGGAAAAGCGCGACGGTCGGGATGCCCTGTGCCTTCAATTTGGCGAGTAATTCACGTTCGCCATTCTGACTGTGGAAGATGAGGTTCGCCACGTCGCCCTGAAATTCGGCATAGGGCTGCTCGCCGAAAACGACGATGGCAACGTCGGGCTTGTCGGTAAAATTGCCTGTCGGTGCCAGTTGCCCACTGCCGCCTGCCTGCTTGACCGCATCGATGATGGCGCGGCCGATGGTGCTGCCTTTGGGGAAATCGGCGGCGCTGGTGTCGGTGCCCTGCCAGGTTATGGTCCAGCCGCCTGCCTGCATCGCCATATTGTCGGCACCGGGGCCGGTAACCAGCACCTTCGCACCGGGGCGGATCGGAAGCAGCGACCCTTCATTCTTGAGCAGGACAAGCGATTTGGCGACGGCTTCGCGGGCGATCGCCAGATGCGCATCGGCTCCGACCAAAGCCGGATCGCCGCGCGCGATGCGGTTCGGACCCATCAGCCCTAGCTTATATTTGACGCGCAGATTGCGCCGCACGGCATCATCCAGTCGCGCCATCGGAATCGTACCGTTGCGCACATCGCGCAGCGTGGCGTCGAACAAGCCCTTCCAACTGTCGGGCGCCATGAACAGGTCCAGCCCTGCGTTGATCGATGCCGCGCAATCCGTGACCGTGCAGCCGGGTACTTGCCCATGACCATTCCAATCGCCGACGATCAGCCCTTCAAACCCCATCCGCTTTTTCAGAACATCGGTCAGCAGCGTCGGATTGCCATGGTTTTTGGCACCGTTCCAACTCGAAAAACTGGCCATGACGGTGAGTGTCCCTGCGTCGATGGCGGCGGGATAGCCTTGCGCATGGATGCGGATCAGCTCTGCTTCGGGCAATCGGGCGTCACCCTGATCCTTGCCATTTTCCGTGCCACCATCCGCCAGGAAATGCTTAGCGGTTGCCGCCACCCGCAATGGACCAAGCGGCATTCCAGCCGAAAGATCACCTTGCAAGCCCTCGACCATCGCCTTGGAATAGGCTTTCACCAACGCCGGATCGGCGGCATAGCCCTCATAGCTGCGGCCCCAGCGGAGATCCTGCGGCACTGCCAATGTCGGGGCGAAGGTCCATTCGATACCCGAACCGGCGATTTCGGCGGCGGTGGCCATGCCGATGCGCTGGATCAGTTCCGGATCACGCGCCGCGCCGAGGCCAATATTGTGCGGAAAAATCGTCGCGCCCGGCAGGTTCGAATGGCCATGGACAGCGTCAACGCCGAACAGGATCGGGATGCCCGCGCCCGCCTTTTCAGACGCGGTCCGATAATCGCGCACCAGCTTGATCCAGGTCGCGGCATCGGCGCGTTCGTCGCCGAACGGCCCGGAATTGCCGCCTGCCAGGATGGACCCCAAGGGATAGCGGGCAAGGTCGGCGGGCGTGATGGCACTGATGTCCGCCTGGATCGTCTGACCAACCTTCTGTTCCACCGTCATGCGTGCGATAAGGCGGTTGATCGCGGCTTCGGTCTGGCGATCGGTGATCGCCGCAGGGCTGCGCGCGGCAGGCCAGACTGCGGGATTGGCTTTCGCCGCCGGTGGCACCACGGTCGGGTCGACCGCTGCACGCTGTTGCCCCCACGCCTGCATATTGCCGCCAATGGCCAGCGCCATGATCATGATTCCCGCTGCTGAGCGCATCGGCATCCTTCCTCGTCAGTTTTCTGTGAACGTTCTCAATCCCTGTTTGTCACGGGTTGCGAGCGGGATCAAGCCTTTTGCGGCAATTGGTCGTCAGCGCCGATCTGCGTGACGCAACAGGACGGCCGCAATAATGGACAGGAAAGCCAATACCAGGAAAAGCCCGGAGAAACCGAGATTCGGCACCAGCACCAGGGTCAGCGACGGCATGATAAGCGATGGTACGGTATTGGTGAGGTTGAACAGCCCCAGATTGCGGCCGCGCCGTCCGTCATCGGGTAATACACGCAGCGTTTGCGCGCTATGCAGCGCAAGAAAGACATTGCTGGAAAGGCCGAACACCAAAAAGCCGGTAACCGCTGCGGCTGGTCCCCGCGCCATGGCCATGGCGGCAAGGCCAAGGGCGGCAAGAATGGCAGCAATGCAGAGTGGAAAGATCGGCCGATCATGACGGTCAGCCCAACGGCCCGCGATCAAGGCGCAAGGTGCTGCCAGAAATAGAACCAGGGTCAGGATGCGTGCGGTGAGGCTGTCGTCGAACCGCCCGTCGATCGTCTGGAACCAGAAATAGAGATAGGCGAACAGGGCGGCTTCGGCGATCTGGACCAGTAGGCGCGCGCACCACATGCGGGTCACCATGGCGCGGAGCCAGGGCAGGGGAGCTATGGCATCGTCACGCGGACGTTGCGTTGCTACCTTGCCGGATTGGCCCAGCAGCACAAGCGGCAGGATGCACGCCATTGCCAGCAAAGCGACCATCGCAAAGCGCAGCGGTGGATCGGCAAGACCGGGCATCGTAACCACTGATCCCGCCAATGCGCCTGATGCTGGCGCAAAGGCAAGCAACCCGCCCAGTCGCCCCTTCTGGCTATCAGGCACGCAGTCCCCGGCCCAGGCCGCCAATGGACCCAGCATCATGTTGAGCGCCATTTGCCAGAGCAGGATCAGCAGGACCAGCGGCCCAAATCGCTCGACATGAGGAAACAGGCCCAGCAACACGCTTGACGATAACAAGCCGACCAAGACCCAAAGACGGCGAGAGCCGCTGACATCACTCAGCCAACCAAAGAGGATGTTGGCGAGGCTGGCGGCGATGGCCCCGACAAAAGTGAGGATGGCCAGCCACTGGACATTGTCGGTCCCCCCCAGCAGGTCGACCCGTACCGGCAGCAAGATCGTCAGAAACGGCGTATAAGAGATTGCCGCGCCAGCCCAGGCCAGCGCATAAAGCCAAAGGAAGCGACGATCACTACGAACCGCCGCCTGGTTAGCCGACATGAGAAGGCGGCGCGGTAGAAGCCCGCTCGACCAGACCCATCGGTATGATGACCGGCGCGGGCGGTTCCAACGTCACGCTGGGCGCTGTGATGAGCAGGCGCACTGCCATGGCCGTAGTCTCGGCAATGGGCTGGTCCACTGCGGTCAGCGGGGGGGTGGTGAAGCGGACAAGTGGCGTGTTATCGAAACTGACCAGCGACAGATCGGCAGGAATAGTGAGGTCCGCGCCGCGCGCCGCCTCGATCGTGGCGAGTGCCATCTGATCGTTGCTGGCAATGATAGCGGTTGGCCGTTCGGCGCGCATAAGCAAGGCCTTCGCAGCCCGCAAGCCGGAAACATAGCTGAAATCGCCCGTTTCGATCAGTCCATCGGTCGTCAGATCGGCTGCCGCCATTTCCGCCTGCCACCCATCCACGCGCCAGCCCGACAGTCGATATTCGGCGGGGCCGGCTATGAACCCGATGCGCCTATGCCCCATATCCAGCAGATGCCGCGTGGCGCGTCGCGCGGCACCTTCATCGTCCATCGACACGCGGATACCCGCCGGCAGCGCGCCATCCTCATGCCCCTGCGACCCGATACGGGCATAGGGTACATGATGACGCTTCAGCGTCGCCAATATGCGGGGATTATCGGAATGGGGTGGCGTCAGGATCGCGCCATCGGGTTGGAGCGCCGCCAAGGCAGCGCCCAATTCACGTTCCAGATGATCGGCATGGGTATCGACCAGTTCGAAGATCATGCGATAGCCATGTTCGGCACATTCCAGCATGCCGCCCAGCAGCATCTGGTCGACCCAGTCCGTGCCCTGGCGCGCGCGCCAATCCGCGATCGTGCGTTCGCGATCGTTCAGGGCCAGAATAAGATAGGAGCGCGATCCGCTCATCCGTTGGGCCGCAATGGACGGCACATAGCCTAGCCGATCAATCGACGCCTGCACCCGATCACGCATTTCCGGGCGAACATTGGGTTCGCTATTGATGACGCGGCTTACCGTTTGCAAGGACACGCCTGCATCCGCCGCAACATGCTTGATCGTGACTGCCAGCCGCCGTCGCGCCATTTATTGCCCATTCTCCATCGAGGCGGCGGGGTCTTTCTGCCAGACGCGCACCCAATCGATCTGCATCACCTTGGGAAAGCCGGTCAGATCAACCCCTTTGCTATTGCGTCCTTCGGGCAAGTGGCCGCCAATGGCAAGATTGAGAATAAGATGGAAAGGGCGATCAAACGGCGCGCCCGGCTTGTCGGAGCCGAGGCTGTGCCATTCATGCGGCGCGCGTCGCGCAAAATCCACGCCGTCGACCCGCCAGACGATACCTTCGGCGTCCCATTCAATTTCATAGACGTGGAAGCCATCAAGGGGGACCGGCATAGCCGTTTCGTCGCCGATATAGCGGTTGCGCGGCGGGAGCCCGCCGAAGTGGATCGTCCCCAGGACACGATCTTCAACCTGTCCTTGGCAGGTATCACAGGGCGTGCCCAGATTGACGGCCTCCATGATGTCGATTTCACCGGACTGCGCCCAGCCGCCATAGTCCCATCCTTCGGGCAGCATCCAGATAGCAGGCCATGTTCCCTGACCCTGCGGCAGTTTCGCGCGGACCTGCACTTTTCCATAGAGCCAGGCCGCCTTGCCATCGGTCGAAAGGCGCGCCGATGTGAAGGGTTTGGTGCGGGTGGCGCGCACCTTTTCAGGTGTATTGCGCTGATCCGGCGGGAAAGCCGGGCCTTCATGACTCTCCTGCCGAGCGATGATGTCCAATAGGCCATTGGCGACCCGATGGTTGGCCGCGCCGGGGGTATAGCATTGCTGTTCTTCATTGCCCCCGCCCCAGCAATTATCAGCCAAGTTCCATTTGCGCCGGTCGAGTGCCGAACCATCAAATTCATCCGCCCAGACCTTGTGCCAGCCCGTCTGTTCCGGCGCGGCGGCCGCTATATCGGTCCCGGCGAACAACAGCGTCGCGATGAGAATGCGCGCCATCATGCCGCCACCGGCTCCTGCGCGCTGCAATAGCGCGCAATATAGGCGGCATGCTCCGGCAGGTTCGCCACGGTACGGGACACCTGATGCTTGAGTGACGTCATGAGATGGTTCAGCTCGTCGGATCTCAGCTTCCCGGCTATGGGGTGATGGCTTTGCGGCATGATGCCTTGACCCATCATCACCTGCACCCAGCTATTTTCCGCGAACAATTCCTCATTCTTGCGGAAGACGCGGCCGGTCTGCCGGAATAATTCCATGCGGTGGGTGAGGCTGTCGGGCACCGCCATCGCCGCGCAATGACGCCAGAAGGGGGTATCGCGCCGGTCCGTGGCTTTATAGTGCAGGATGAGGAAATCGCGGATCTGTTCCATGTCGGTCATCTGCTGATCGTTGAACTCATCAATGTCGAGGGGGCTGACGGTGCCCGCAGGCAGCATCCGCAAGATGCGCAGCACGGCCCGCTGGATCAGATGGATGGACGTGGATTCCAGCGGTTCCATGAACCCGCCAGACAGGCCCACCGCCACGCAGTTGCGATGCCATTGCCGCCGCCGTGCCCCTGTGCGGAACCGGATCGGGTTGGGTTGCACCAGCCTGTCGCCTTCGACCGAGGCCAGCAGTTTTTCGAGCGCAGCGTCCGGGTCCATGAAGCTGCTGCAATAGACGATGCCATTGCCCTGCCGATGTTGGAGTGGAATGCGCCATTGCCAGCCCGCCTCATGCGCAATGGCGCGGGTATAGGGGACGGGCGGCCGCACGCTGCTGGTCTGGATCGCCACCGCGCCATCGCAAGGCAACCAGTGGGTCCAGTCGTCATAGCCGACATGCAGCGCCCCTTCGATCAGCAAGGCGCGAAAGCCAGTACAGTCGATGAACAGATCCCCTTCGATCCGGCGATCGCCGTCCAACAGGAGCGCGGCGATGTCGCCACTGTCGCCGTCCAGTTCGACCTTGTTGATGCGCCCTTCGATCCGCTGGGCGCCATCCGCTTCCGCCATCCTCCGCAGGAAGCGGGCATAAAGTCCCGAATCAAGCTGATAGGCATAGTTCATCCGGTCGTCGGGCAGATGCGCAAAGCGGCCTGCCTCCGCCGCCTTCAACTCCAGGCAATAGTCGCCATAGGGCGCGTCATGCCCTTGAGCTTGCCCGTGCATCCAGAAATGCTGGAATCCCGCCGACCAATGATCCTTGCCGGTCCCGCCGAAACTGTGGAAATAGCTTTCGCCTGGCACACGCCAATTCTCGAAATTGATGCCCAGCTTGAACGTCGCCTGGGTCGCGCGCATGAAGTCGGCTTCGTTGATACCCAATATGCGATTATAGGCGACCAGCGGCGGGATGGTGCTTTCGCCCACACCGATCGTCCCGATCTGCTCGCTTTCGACCAAGGTGACTTGCGCAACTGGTCCCAGCGTGCGGGCGAGCGCGGCGGCCGTCATCCAACCGGCCGTGCCGCCACCGGCGACGACAATGCGACGAGGTGGGGATAGCGTGCTCATAGCGACAGGCTCCTCAACAGAAAATGATGCAGGCGTTGGGCGGTTTGCGCGTCGAGCGGGGCCAGTACGCCCCGGCCCTTTTCCGGCAAGTGGGCGCGGGCTGCCTCGCCGCCGGAGAAGACATAATGGTCGAACATCGCCTGCCAGGTCGCGCGCTCCTCTTCGGGCAGGTCGCGGATCGTCATGATCGCATGGTGCAGCGCGTTATGGGGCTGGCCCAGATAGCGCGGCGTGTCGCGCCACCAATAATTCACCAATATATTGAAATCGGACAGCCCTTCGACATGATGATACCAGAGCGAGGGTATGAACAGTGCATCCCCCGGCTCAAGCTCGGCAACCTGCGCGGTCGCGAGCGCATCGCGGAAGCGGGGATAGGTCGCAAAATCTGGGGCCGCGAAATCGACCATTGAGATAGGGCGCCCTGCCGGAGTGATGTCGATCGGGCCAAGATAAAGATTGGCGAACTGGTCGCGCGGGAACAAGGTGAAGCGGCGACGCCCCACGGCGCAGCAGGCCAGATTGTCGGGAAAGTCGTTATGCGCCGCGATGCGGGACGCATTGCCGATCCACAAAGATGCCAACGGGATGCGCGAACCCAGCGGCATGGGGTTCGCGTCGGCCAGCCCGTCGAAAAATTCATGCATGTCGACCGAGCCGAGGTAGACGGTAGGGACTTGCGCCGCATCCTGCCCTTGGGCCGTATCAAATCCTGCAAAAATTTCCGGCAGCTTGGTTTTGCCCATGCGGAAATTAACCGCCATGTCGGCATCGTAAAATAGCCGCCCCCCGGCATCCGGTTGTGCGGAGGAAAAGACGAAGTCGCGATCGCGGGCGTGCGCCAGCAGATAGGCCCGCGCAGCCCGGTCCGATTCCAGCCCGGCCTGCACCAGCGGCCAATCGCGGACCAGCCCGCGAATGACGAATGGGGTCGCCTCCTGCCGCAGCAACGCATCAAGCATCGCAGCGTCAGGCGCATCAAGCACCCGAACCGGCGGCAGCTCGGCCAGCCCGGTTTCAGCCACCGGCCACTCTGCGGTTCTTGCGCGCGACCAACTCGTTGAATTGCGCAATCGACGCCACTGCCATGAACAGCGGCATCAGATGCCCGGCGCGGTGCAGATCATCGAGCGCGGCTGCATCGAGCGCGCGCAGCCGCTCTTCATCAATGATGTGAAAGCCTACCAGGCTGCTATGCGTCCCATCGACCAGTGGCACGTCCAGCGTGAACGGTTCGAGCAGGGCATGCCGTTCCAGCGCGGCGAAAAAGTCTGCGCTCGCCACAAAGGCTGCATCGAGATCGCCAAGTCGTTGCGCGATAGTGTCCAGCCACGCCGTCGGCTGTCCCGCCTCGTCGAACAGGCGCACGCCCTCCTCGCCCGCATGGACAAGGCGCGGACTGGCCATATCGACATGCACCTGCGGCGGCCTGCTTCCATCGGGCGAGCGGCCGATCAGGAAGGGCTGTACCGCCTGGGCCAGCGGCTTGTAGCTCGCATCCCAATGATCCTCTTCCAGAAAGAGATTTTCGCCATTGGCAAATCCGAACAGCGCGACGGCCGACCATGTTCCGCTTTCGATGTCGCGCCGGAACAAGATGGGAAAATGGGCCTGGGCCTGTCGAAATTCAGTCGGCATCAAAAGGCAGGCCATCACCGCATCGCCCAGCGCCGCCCCACTGTCCGTGCGAACGCGCAAGTCGCGATGGGTAAGGGAATCGAGAATCTGATGCTGGGTCATGACGCGCAAATGGCTCCATTGGCGATGATGCCGGTGTCCCGTATTGCCACCGTTGTTTCTCCCCTGGCCGATGCAGGACAAGACCGCACCCTGTCAGGTACGGTCTTGTCCCATCGTGCCGGAAAACGATCAAGTCATTCCGTCAGAAGTTGACGCGAAGACCTGCGCCATAGCGGGCATATCCTGGCGAGGCGAAGAACACGTTATTTTCGCTACGCAAATGGCCGCGGCGGCTGGTGCCGGTCAGATCAATGGCTTCCACAAAGGCGGTATAGCCTTTTTTGAACTCCCAGCTCGCGCTGGCATCAACCTGGCCATAGGCTTCGATGTAGAAGGGATTGGGCCCGGTTCCAGCGAGGAACTTATCACGCCAGTTATAAGCGATACGCGCCTGAATGCCGTTCTTGTCATAGAATAGGACGGCGTTGGCACTGTCGGACAAGCCGGTCAGCGCGAATTGCGGGACGCTGGACGGCTGGCTATTATCATATACGGCGTCGCCGCGAACGATCGTATAGTTCAGGATCGTGCCAAAGCCCGTATCCCAGAAACTATGCTGGATCGCGAATTCGAAGCCATAAAGATGGGCACTCTGATCCGAGTTGATCGGTGTCGACACCTGGAAATTGACCGCGCCATCTTCGGGCAGGCCCAGAATTTTGCCCGTATAGTTGCCCGTGGTGGGGTCAAAGCTATCGACAATGACCGACGCGGGATAATTGGCGAAGATATAGTTGCGCAGGTCCGTTGTGCTGGCATTGCCCCCCAATGCCGCGACCGCCGCCCGATAGCGCGGCCCGTCGGCCGGGTTTGTCAGGCCGAATGCGTCGGTATCGATCCGGGTGCTGGCAATGAAGTTACGTACCCGCTTGTCGAAAAATCCGACCGACACATAACTGGATGGTGCATAATACCATTCGGCTGACAGGTCGATATTCTTCGACTTGTACGGAAGCAGGCCGGGATTGCCCTGGCTGCCGGTTCCGCCTCCGATACGGAATAGCTGATCGACCGTACGACCGCCCTGCATCGACGCATAATCGGGCCGGGTAATGGTATGGCTGTAGGCGGCGCGCAGCTTCACATTTTCGATCGGTTCGAAATCGATGTCGAAGGCAGGCAGCCAGTTTTCATAGTCCCCCCGGAAGGTCGTGAAGTCACTGCCAGTCCCATAAGTCAGGTTGAACTCATTGGCGGAGACCCATTGCGTGCCAGTGGGGATCGGCACCAGCGCAGAGGAACGAACCTTGGTCTTTTCGTAGCGCACGCCCGCGCGGAAATGGGCTGGACGATTGGCAACGTCGAAGGCAAGGTTGGCCTGCACATAAGGCGCGACGGTCCGCTCACGAATGCGGCGATCCACTGTGAAGGTGGACAGGCAATTGCCATCACCGCCGCAAATGCCATTCAAATCGTCGAGGAAGCCGACCATCTTCTCGAAATTGAACGTATAGAATTGCTGGAGCATGGCCGGATCGCCCGCGCCCGACAGACCCTTGAACTTGTCCGGCAAGCTTTGCAGCGTGAACAGATCGTCCGACAATTGATCCTTGGTCGTGGACCCGCCCCATGTGTCGTTCTGAATGAAGCCATAGGCGGACCGCACCTTGTTTTCGATATAGGTGACGCCGAAATCGAGGCTGTCGAGAATGCTGCTGTCGAAATCATAGCGGCCGCGTAGCTGGCCTTCGTTGATACGATCCTTGAAATAGGCGTTACGGAAAGCGTTGCCGGTCGCCTGAATATTGCCCGCGTCCAAAGCATTGATACCCGGATGCATTTCGACCGAAATCACTGGCAGGTCTTTGGTATAATTCACGGTCTGGCTGCGCACGCCAAATACCGCCGTGCCGACCGACGTGCTCGTGCCATAGGGGTTGTTCGCGCCCGATTCCGCCGTCGAATGATGCGCGTCCAGCTCCAGCCGCAATCCGCCCGGCCCATCCCACGCGATATTACCGCCCAGGGATTTGTTGGTCGATCGGTTCTCGGTCAGCGCACCAGAATAGGAAAGGTCTTTGCCTTCGTTCGCTTGGAACTGTTCGGAATAGAATTTCGGCCCCGCCACCGGACCATCGGTCCAGGCGCTCGACACATCGTTGAAGTTGAACCAGACGCCGACATTGGAATTGCGCACCTGAACGGTATTGCGCGAATAGGTATAGTCGAACGTTGCGGTCAGATTGTCCGCGGGGCGCACCTGCAACACGATCTGGCCGTTCAGACGCTCGCGTTCGATATCGTTGAGATCGTAGCTTGCATTTTGCTGGACCTGATAGACGTCGTTAGGCTCAGGACGATTGTCGATATTGGCAAAGCGCGGATCACCCGCCTGCGGCAGCGAACCCCAGTTATTTTCGGACCCCAGATAACCATCGCGCCAACCGACATTGGCCTGATTCACGCTGGCTTTGCGCTTCTGCCACGATCCAGTGACGGCAATGCCGAACAGGCCATCGGCGAAGGTATCGGAAATGATGCCCGATATTTCCGGGGTCACCGGATTGCCCTCATTGCGCGAACTGTCATAGACGCCCTTGACCGCGAAACTGCCTCTCAGGCCTGGCCGATCCAGGGGACGGGGCGTCTTGATATTGATGGTCGATCCGATGCCGCCCGTTGGCAGGGTAGCGCGGCCGGATTTGTAGACTTCTACGCCTGCGACGCCTTCCGATGCCAGATTGGCAAAGTCGAAGGATCGGCTGGCCGGCGCGCTGGCACCATCGCCCAGGCTCGATGTGGGCATCTGGCGGCCGTTCAGCAGCACCAGATTGAATTCCGGCCCAAAGCCACGAACCGTAACGGTCGATCCTTCGCCATTCGATCGGTCGATCGACACGCCGGTAATGCGCTGGAGCGATTCGGCGAGGTTGGTGTCGGGGAATTTGCCGATATCTTCCGCCGAAATCGCATCCACCACGCCCTGGGCGTTGCGTTTGATGTCGCGGGCGGCATTCAAGCTGGCCCGGATGCCCGTGACCACGATTTCCGCTGGCGCTTCATCGACGGCGCTGTCCTGCGCCATGGCCGGCTGCATGCCCATGCTCAGGGCCAGCGCGGACGCGCCGGACACATAAACGGATAGAGTCCGAGTTTTGGAAATCGTCATTTCATCCTCCCCGCGCCGCGAATCGGCGTCTGACACGCTTGTTGTGAACGTTCACCTAATTGATAACGTTCACTTGGTCAATCTGTTTGCTGTTGCGCGGCCATCGAGACATGGATCCATAGCTAGGCGGTCGCGCAATGTGTTTGCCCGATCATATTTGCCGGGTGTTAGCTTCATGCAGGATATAATCGACCAGCTCGGCGATCCAGGCACCTCCCTCCGAGCTACTTGCCGGCCAACCACGATATTCACAGCAAACGTTTCGTTAATGTCAGCGCTCCGTCGGCTTGGTCATGCGTTCGCGTGACCCGTTCTATGATGTCGAGCATCCTTGCCATTTATTGTGATTCTGCTGCCTTGAGGACGGAGTGTGCGATGCTACGGTAGATTTGAGCACCCTTATGTTGGTAATTGTGATCGTCGGCGATGCCTGCACGACCTGCAATAGCTATTGCGACGCCGAACATGAGGCTGATCATTCGGTCGTCAAAATATCTCGACAAACGTTTCTATATAATGCTAATCAAAACAGGATATCGGGGCCCGCTGCCGCGGCGGCTGCGACGGATGGCGGGCAGATGTTGCACATGCGGGCTGCCAAAGCGAGCGTAAGGGGGAAGGGCCGTTGCCCGATAGCATTGTCCATCTGCCCGGAATGTTGTTTGGCCATGATTGTTGGTTGGATCAGCCCAGATGGACACCCGCAAAAACCGGCACTTTGATGCTTCCGTTGGGGTAATGGCGGCATGACCGGGGCACAGGGCGCTTTGG
>NZ_JAZDXA010000034.1:0-55284 GCF_040170545.1 Sphingobium sp. MK2 | reverse complement strand
GCAATCCATCGGCACCACAATGGATTGCTTCGCTGCGCTCGCAATGACGATCCGGCTTCAAGTCATCCGGCTGTAGTCGAAGCTGGGCGAGGGGTTCATCACCTCCGCAAGTCGCGTCACACGAACGCATCCCGCTTGCATTCCCGGCACGGCCGAGGCACCCCGACCCGGATGGATACAGAGACCGATCTGGAAACCACCCTGCTGGGGCCAGTCCTGCCCAATCGCGCCTGCGGCGATTGCACGGCCTGCTGCACCATCCTCACCGTCGATACGCCCGGTTTCCAGAAGCCGCCCGGCATCTCCTGCGTCCACCTCGGCGCGCAGGGGTGCAGCATTCATGCCGATCGCCCGCATATCTGCCGGACCTGGTTTTGCGCCTGGCGCAGAGTCGCCGCCCTCTCCGATGCGGCGCGCCCGGACCGATCCGGCATCCTGGTGTCGCTCGATTTCGTCCGCGAACCGCGCAACTGTTTCGAAGGCGTCTCGATCATGGTCCGCATGGAGCCGGGCAGCGACGCGATCACCAATGGCATGGCCGCCACCATCCTCGACGCCCTGTGCGATCAACTGATACCCGTCTGGTTCAGCGACGGGTCGAAGAAGATGTTGATGCACCCCGACAACGAAGTTGCCGCCCTCGTCCTGTCGGGAGACCCGGCGCCTGCTTATTTGAAGGTGGAAGTGGCCGCTTGGCGAGACGGATACAGCGCGTTCGCCACCAAGGGCTAGTGGAGGCGATCGGCGATGTTGAGTGAATAGCGGACACCCATCAAACGCCGTCACCCCGGACCTGATCCGGGGTCCATGAGCCTCACCCTATCAATGACGTCGCACCCCTGAGCTAATGGATGCCGGGTCAAGCCCGGCATGACGGAAAGGGTGGTTAGGCGACAGTCATGTTTTCGGAAAAATTCGTCGATAGCAGACGTTACCCACTTACTCGGAAGGGATGCTGGGGATTGCGCCGGATGAAATCCTCAACGTCGCGCAGGCGTTCTGGCATAGCCTCAATATCTCGCCATCGCGTATGATTGATGAAGCGAAATCCCGCATTCCAGAGCGCTCGAACCTTGGCCCATTGCTCAACGTCTGATTTTCGAGGCACCTTAAACGCACGCCCCGTCCAATGGAGATCAGCCTTGCATTCAGGGCATATGGCGCTCGCTTCGTCAGCCAGCTTCCATGACTTCCGGCATTCGAAGCAAGCATGTGGCCAGAGGCATTCTGGGCCACGATGCCGAGGCGGCGCATATGGCTCATGAACAACTCGGTTTCCCAACGCTCGCCGCAGTTCCATGCGCTCAGATTTAGACAGATCGGCCATTTTCTGAATTTGAACTATGCAAGGGGCGCCGACAATCAAGAATTACGGAACATGGGACGACTGGCAATTTCTGGTCGGTTCTCGACTGCGAGGTTTTTCGGATTAGGGCCACGGGTCGTTTCGCATCAAGATCGGCGCTCGTGCTTGACGGAAAGGAGAGGGTGCAGGATTGGGCTGTCATGACATCACGCACCGTTTGGATCAGAAGAGGGCTTGTTCTGTTTTCCGCAGCGATTGTGCTGCGTGCAATTGTAGAACGGCGACCTGAAAAGCTGCCTATGCTCGCACTGACGGCGGGCATCTTCGTTGTGGTTGTCGTGGTCGGATGGCTCTATTCCATGCTACGTGAGAAGTAGCCGAATGTCAGCTTTCAGGAAGCCAAATGCGGTTGCTGAAAGACTGACGCTGGTCATTATTCCCATTCCTCCTTCGTCAGCCCAAACCGCGCCCCTTTCAATGTAGGATTTTCTCTGGTCTATCCTGACGGATGACGCCCTCGGCCCTTTCCTGCCCTCTCCTCGCACCGCCCCAAACCACGCCGCGTCACCGTCGCGTAGGTGGCGCATGTGTGCCGCGTCACTGTCGCGTCGATGATACGCACCCGGTACGTCGCGCACACTTCAGCGGTACGATTGGCGCAAATCGCTGTGCAATCGCCCGACGATGGTGTGAACTTCGCGCTGTGACCCACTTGGCGCGTCCCGCCCGCCCGAAACGCCCCTCAGGCGTCGGCCCAGCGGCGCAGCAGATTGTGATAGACACCCGTCAGCCGGATCACTTCGTCATGACCCTGGCCCAGCGCGGCGGCGACGCCCTGCACGCTGCGGTCGAGGTCGAACAGCATCTGCCGTGCTGCATCGTCGCGGATCATGGATTGCAGCCAGAAGAAGCTCGCCACTCGCCGCCCCCGCGTCACCGGCTCGACCCGGTGCAACGAGGAGGAGGGATAAAGCACCGCATGGCCCGCAGGCAGCTTCACCTGCTGCACCCCGAACTGCGTCTCGATCGTCAATTCGCCGCCATCATAGGCGTCGGGCGCTTCCAGAAACACCGTCATCGACAGGTCGGATCGCACGCGAAAGCCCGTTCCCGCCTGAATGCGCACCGCATTGTCGACATGCACGCCAAAGGCTTGCCCACCCGCGTAGCTGTTGAACAAGGGCGGAAAAATCTTGAGCGGCAGGGCGGCGGCGATGAACAGCGGCGAGCGGCCGAGCGCGTCGAGGATGGCCTGCCCGGCCTGCTGCGCTGCAAGCGACTCTTCGGGCAATTGCAGGTTGCGCTTGGCGAGTGCCGATTGGTGGCCCGACGTCACATTGCCATCGACCCAGTCCGCCGGGTCAATGAGCGCCCGGATGGCGGCAACGCCTGCCGCATCGAGCAGGTCGGGAATGGCGATCAACATAGGAGAAAAATCCGTTACGCAGCGTCGGTGCGGATGATGAAGGGGATTTCGACCACGCCGCGAACCCGCACCGGCTGCCCGTCGCGGATCATCGGCTTCCAGCGCCAGCGCTTCACCGCGTCCCGTGCTGCCTCATCGAGCCGGGCAAAGCCGCTGCTCTGGCTGACGGCAACCGTCTCGACCGCCCCATCCAGGCCCAGCGTCAGCGTCAGCAGCACCGTGCCCTGCTCGCGCCTGCGACGGCTTTCGATCGGGTAGCGCGGTGGTTTGCCCGCCACCATTTGCGCACTTAGGTCGCCACCCTGGACGATGCTGGGCAGCGCAGGCGCCGCGGCAATCGGCAAGGCCGGGCCGGGCGTCACCGCCATGGTGGGCGCGGCCACCGAGACGGGCACTGGTTCGGGCGAGGTCTGAACCGTCGGCATGGGCGCGGGAGTCTGCACGATCGGCGGCGGCGCGACCACTTGCGGCGCGGAAGGTGGCGGGGGTGGCGATTCCGCAGCGGGCGGCGGCGGTGGCGGAGAGAGGTTCACCACCGTCAGCTTCGCCTCCTGTGCGCGCAGCACATGGCCACGCATCTGGATCAAGGCAGCGATCAGCAGGATATGGACAAAGAGAATGGCAAGGATCGCTAGGATATTCGGCCGCGCCCGCGCACCATATCGGTCCGGTGCGATGGCGGGGGTGGATGGCACCACGGCTGCAACCCATGACGCACCCGGCGGGTCAGGCATGACGATATCATCGTCGATCGGCCGAATTGCGGCATGCAACATGACAGCGCCTCCCTTCCCATCCTCGGTTCGAGTGTCGATATCGCAAAGCCTAATGCGAATCAATTGCGACATTTACATATGAGCAACAAAAGATGGGACGGACGACGATCCGAGGAGGTTTGGCCAATAGGCCGGGACAAAATCGCCGCCCGTCCGCTACCCACGGCACGGGACGCATGCCGGAGGATGGGGCACGCATCAGAACATATAGTTCAGGCTGAACATAGCCGACCGGGTCGGCGCAGGCTGTGCCCAGCTACCGTTCACATTATTGCGCACCGTCGTCACATATTTCTCGTTAGTGAAATTCTGGACGTTGAGTTGCGCCTTGAGCTTGTCCGTGATCGGATAGTTCACCATCAGGCGATGGATGGTGTAGCTTGGTACTTTATAGCCCACATAGGTTCCGGCGGCCAACTGCGCGAGGCTGGGCTGGTTGAGCAGGAACTTACCCTGATAGGTGAGGCCATAGCCCAGCTCCAGACCGAAGCCGAAACGATAGGTGGTGAACAGGCTGCCCGAATGCTTGGGCGTGTTGGTCAGCGCATATCCCGCCGTAGGATCAGGGAAAGCCGGGCTGTTGATCGCGCTGCAATTCCCAACCAGCGGATCATTCACGCCAGGATTAGCCAGGCAGAAGTCGGATACGCCCTGACGGATCTTCGACTTCAAATACATATAGTTGGCGGAAATCGTCCAGTTAGCCGTGATATTGCCCGAAGCACCCAGCGAAAGGCCTTCCACACGCTGGTTGCCGTCCAATGTCTGATCGGGAACATCCACATCGCCCGATTGCAACTTGATCTGGTTACGATCGTTGCGGAACAGCGCCGCTGTCAGCAGCAATTTTGCGTCGAAAAGGTCAGCTTTTGCACCAATCTCATAATTCAGCGTCGTTTCAGGCTTGAGATTGCAGTTGCCGTTCAGCCCGGTCGTCGCGTTAGGGGCGGCGCACGCTCCATCAACCGACACTTTCGAAGGCAGTTTGGAATTGCCGTAGGCGACGTAAAAGCTGGTATTCTCACTTGGCTTGATCACCGCGCCAATGCGGTAGGAGAAGAGATTATCGCTCACCTCCAGCCGGTTGCCGACGCTGCTGATCTGGCCAAGCAGCGGCGATGCGGGCGTCGTATTGTAACTGAAGCTGCGGTTGAATCCGTCGATCTTCTCATATCGAACACCACCGTTAACCTCGAAAAAGTCGCTGAACTTGATCGCGTCAAACAAATAGGCGGCATAGCTGGTCTGCTCGCCGACATTATTGCTCGCCAAGATGAAATTGACCGGGCCGGTATAGATGTTGCTGCCATATGTGTACCCTGCCGGACCCTGGACCACTTCTCCGGGATTGGCGATATTGACCAGCGGGAAGGCCGGGGTCGATCCGTCCGCATTGCGCGGCAATGTGCCCTGCTTCTGGCGATAATGCTCCCACATCGCAGACGCGCCGATGACCAGCGTATGCTGAAGTCCGCCAGTGCTGAAATCGGCACTGATATCAAACTGGTTATAGGCGGTTTCGTTGGTGATCAGACGCTGCACGCCACGCCCGCCGGTCGGCAGGTAATAGCCCGGCGTGGTGGTCGGCAGGCAGGCGGCACTGACGCCATTTATATCCATAGGCTGAAGATTGGTGGACAGGCAGAAACTGCCATTGGGCTGGCTGGTGACCGTGTTCTGCCGAATCTTTTCATAACGGGTCAGGTTGCGGATCTTCAGCGTGTCGCTGAAAGCATGGCTGAAGATCGTCTGCAGGCTGCTCGTCTTGCTGTTCTGCTGATCCAGATTGGCAAAACCATAATAGCCGCTACGGTCGAATTCCGGCAGAAACCCGCCATTATTCGCATAATAGCGCAGGCCATATTGCGGCATCGCCTTGTCATCCAGATATTCACCCTGGACCGTCAGGCTGGTCGGACCATCGATCCCGATGGTGATGGCAGGCGCGATGCCCCAGCGCTTATAATCCTCGACGTCGCGGCCAGGTACGTCATTTTCATGATAAACCGCGTTGATCCGTACCGCGAGCAGGTCGTTCAGCCGCTTGTTCGCATCGATCGTTCCGCGATAATAATTATCGGTCCCTACACCTGCGTTCAGGATTATCTGGTCGTCCGCCAGCGGTCGCTTGGTCACGATATTGATCGTCCCGGCGACAGAACCGCCGCCGTTCATGACCGAGTTGGCCCCGTTGGTGACTTCGACCTGCTCGATATTATAGACTTCGTTGCGGTTGAGGAACGCGCCGGACCGCACGCCGTCGATTGTCACGTCATTTTTTGCGTCCTGGCCGCGCAGGATAATGCGGTCACCATAGCCAAAGCCGCCCTCGCCCGCACCGAAGGTGATACCCGGCACCGTCGACAGAACATCGCGCAGGGTCAGAAGATTTTGCTGCTGGATCGTGGCTTTGCCGATCACCGTGATGGTCTGGGGCGTGTCGAGCAGCGGCCGCACATATTTGGGCGACTCTGCCTTTTCGACTTTTACCGTAGACTCGTCGATCGCCGTGTCCGTGACCGTCATGCCGCCCAACCGTGGGCCGATCGCGCCATCCTGCGCTTGCGCCGAGGTGGCGAAGGCGATCGCGCCTACGCAGGACAGCGCCAGAAACGATGGCGTAGATGCTGTATTCGACATGGATATCAATCCCCCTTATTGCTTGGAGGACCGATTATTGCGAATGCTTCGCAGAGTCAAACGCTATTGCGACTAATTATTATCTTTGTTGCTGACTGTCGCAAAAAGCCAGCAACGGATGGCGCTGGCCAGATTAGGAGGATTGGCGGCGGCCATGCGCATCACATCGATACGGGCTATCAGAGCATTGATGGGAAGCTGAGCTTCGTGAGCAGCGAGCCGCAGCGCGTCCCAGAATACCGGCTCCAGGCTGATCGCGGTCTGGTGCCCGGCGATCGTCACGCTCCGTTTGACCGGAGGGGCAAAGGGCGACCCCATCGGCTCGTGCGAGCTGTCAACAGGGTCGCCCTGGTCCATCAATACATGTGCTGCCCGCCGTTGAGCGACAATGTCGTGCCGGTCACGAAGCCTGCATCCTCGCTGCACAGGAAAGCGACGCCGCGTGCGATTTCGCTGGCTTGGCCGAGGCGCCCGACCGGGATCTTGGCGACGATCTTTTCCAGCACGGCAGGGGGCACAGCGGCGACCATGTCGGTGTCGATATAGCCCGGCGCGATGGCATTGACGGTGACGCCCGCCTTGGCCCCTTCCTGCGCCAGTGCCTTAGTGAAGCCATGGATGCCCGACTTGGCGGCGGCATAGTTGACCTGACCATATTGGCCGGCCTGCCCGTTGATCGACCCGATGTTGACGATCCGACCCCAGCCGCGCTCACGCATGCCGCCGAACGTCGCCTTCGCCATGTTGAAGCACCCACCAAGGTTAATGCGCATGACCTCGTTCCAGTCGTCGAAGCTCATCTTGGCGAGCACGCCGTCACGGGTGATGCCAGCATTGTTGACGACAATGTCGATCGGGCCAAGCTGTTCGGCCACGGTGGCACAACCATCCAGGCAAGCCTGATGATCGCCAACGTCCCACTTGAAGGCGGCGATGCCTGTGCGGTCGGTAAAGGCCTTCGCCTTTTCGTCATTGCCGCCATAATTGGCCGCAACGGTATATCCCATATCCCGCAACGCCAGGCTGATCGCCTCGCCAATGCCCCGCGTTCCGCCGGTCACGATCGCTACTCTCGCCATATGCGCATCCTCTTTCTACTTAAGCGGGCTGGTCGATCCAGCCCGAAAGCTCGCGGCCGATCAGCCTCTGGTACAAAGTGATAGCGTCCGATGAAGCATTTAGACAGGGTAAATAGGCAAATTTTTCGCCGCCCGCAGACAAAAAGGCCTCTTTTGCGCGCAAGGCGATTTCTTCCAATGTTTCAAGGCAGTCGGCGGAAAAGCCCGGTGTTACGACAGCAATATTACGGACACCATCGCGTACCAATCCGGCCAGGGTTGCTTCGGTCTCCGGCTCCAGCCATTTTGCCCGTCCAAAGCGCGACTGGAAACTCATATGGACCGGCAGCGTCAGTGCTTCGCGGAGCAGGCGGACGGTCTTGACCGACTGGCAATGATAGGGATCACCCAGATGCAAGGTGCGCTCAGGCATACCATGGAAGCTGGCGAGAATGGCGTCCGGCGCGAAATCAAGCGCCGCGACATGCGCGTCGATCGTGGTCTTGAGCGCCGCGATATAGGCCGGGTCGTCATGATAGGGCGGCAGGGTGCGGATGGCGGGCTGCCAGCGCATCGCCTTGAGCGCCGCAAAAGCCGCGTCATTGGCGGTCGCCGTCGTGGCCCCGCTATATTGCGGATAGAGCGGCGCGAGCAGGATGCGGTCGCAGCCCGCCTTCTTCATCGCCGACAGGCGCGAGGCGATCGACGGATTGCCGTAGCGCATGGCCCAGTCGACCGTAACGCCCGGCCCCATCGCCGCTGCGAGCGCCAACGCCGTGTCGCGGGTATGGAAAGCGAGCGGCGAACCCTGATCGGTCCACACCTGTTGATAGGCATGGGCGGATTTCCTGGGTCGGGTGGTCAGGATGATGCCGCGCAGAATCGGCTGCCACAGGATCGGCGGCAGTTCGACCACGCGGCGGTCGGACAGGAATTCGCCGAGATAACGCCGCACCGAACCGGCGTCGGGCGCATCGGGCGTGCCGAGGTTGATGAGGAGGACGCCGACTTTGGGGGTCGGAATGGCGGGATGGTTGGGGGGCAGGGTCATATCGTGGCCAATAGCGGAAGGTTGCGCAAACGCTGACCTGTCCATGTGTACAATGCATTGGCAATAGCAGGGGCGACCAGCGGCGCGGCAAGATCGCTGACGCCGACCGGGGATGCGGTGCTGCGGATCAGTTCGACCGTCACTTCGCCGATATCGGCCAGTTGCGGCAGGTTCATCCGGCCCAGCATGGCGCGGGTCGGCAGGCCGCGCGCATAGGAAACGGACGCCCCCATCGCAAAGGCGAGGCCATAGATCAGGCCGCCCTCGACCTGCTGCCGGGCAATGTCGGGATGAACCTGATCGCCGACATCGACCGCCGCGATCATGCGGCTGACGCTCAGCCGGTCGCCGCGCATTGATGCTTCGACCATCACGGCGGCATAGCCCCCCTGCAGGACGTGCGCGGCGATCCCCTGCCCGCTGCCCGCTATACCGCCCTGCCAGCCGCCCATTGCCGCTGCGGTGGACAGGCAATGGGCGAGGCGCGGATTGCCGCCCAGCATCTGGATGCGGAAGGACATCGCCTCCATCCCCGCGAGGTGCGCGAGTTCATCGACGAAACTTTCGGTGAAGAACGCGCCATGCAGATGGGCGTTGCCCCGCGCGAAGCCGAGCGCCAGGCCGACATCGGCGGGATAATGATCCACCGCCCAGTTGGGGATGGCATAGGGCGGGGCCATGCCTGCGACCGCCAGTCGGGATGCCTTGTCAGCCGTCTGCGCCGCCGCCGCGTGGGGTAGCGCGCCATCGGCAATCCGTGCCCAGGTTTGCGCCATGGCGCAGGGCGCCGCGACCTTGGCCAGCCAGCCCTCGATCGCGCCGTTGCGGCCGATCTTCGCAGCCATCCGGGCCTGCGCGGGCGCGGAGGGTCGGTCCTGCACGACATCCTCCAGCCGCGACCAGAGCAGTTGCACCGGGCGGCCCACATCGCGCGCGATCAAGGCGGCCTGAACGCCGACGTCCCAGTCCATCTTGCGCCCGAAGGAACCGCCAGCGTGCAGCGGGTAAAGAGTGACGGCGGTTTCGGATAAGCCCAGAGCAGCGGCAATGGCGGCACGCGCCAAGCCGGGTGCCTGGGTCGCCATCCAGACTGCCGCGCCGTCCGGCCCCACCCGCGCGGTGGCGCACAGCGGTTCGAGCGCCAGGTGAAGTCCTGGATCGACACGATATTCGCTGGCCAATATCGTCGCGCCTTCGAACACCGGGAGCAGGTCGCCCTGGGCATAGAGGCGGCGGCCCGCCGAGCCGGAAAAGGCCGCTTCCAGCGCGGCGTCGATTGCAGCGCTATCGACCGGCTTGCCGCGCAGGGTGAAGACCGGATCGGCGAGGTCCAGCGCCTTGTTCGCCGCCCACCAGTTGGTCGCGACGGCAGCGACCCAGCGTTCGGTGCGGACCAGTTTGAGGAAACCGGTGACGGCGCTCGCCGATCGCTCGTCCAGCCCGGCGAAGATCGCGTCGCCGATCGGCCCCTGCCGGATCGAGGCATGGACCATGTCGGGCAGGCGGATGTCGGCGGCGAAATTATGGCTGCCGTCGATCTTCGAGGGGGTGTCGAGCCGGGGGACATCCTGCCCCGCCAACCGCCCGTCCTGCCCCTGCCGCAGCGGCAGGATGGCGGGGAGGTCGAACTGTGCCGCTTCCTCGACCAGCTCGCCGATCTTCAGCCGCCGTTCGCTGCCGTCGGAGACCAAGCCATCTACGATGTCGCAGCTTTCCCATGGCACCGACCAGCGCGCCGCCGCCGCCTTGCACAACAGCACCCGCGCCGCCGCACCGGCATCGCGATAGGCGTCATGGAACATCGGGACCGATGTGCCGCCGCCGGTCAGCATCAGGCCGCTGCGCGTTGCATATTGGCCGATCGCCCAATCGCCTGCGTCCCCCAGCAAACGGGTCCAGTCGCTCGCCAGCCATTCGCGCGCCAGCAGCGTGTTGGCGTAGAGCGGGCTGATCGGCGCGCTTTGCACCGCGACCGTGCGCCAGTCTGCGCCCAGTTCGTCGGCCAGTATCTGCGGCAGGACGGTCGTTACCCCTTGGCCCGTTTCGGTTTGCGGCACGATGACGATGACCTGCCCTGTTCGGTCGATCTTGAGGAAGGCGTTGACGATCGTTTCGCCGGGACCGGCATTGAGGTTGGGCGGGTACTCGCGCGGCCAGACAGCCCATGCAATGAGCAATCCGGCTGCTGCACCACCGCCGACCAGCAGCGTGCGTCGGTCGATGCCCTTGCGGCTGTCCGATATTGTGCGCGAGGGGCGGGCCATGGCCGACTGATAGGGGCGCGATGGCCGGGTGGAAAGCGTTAATCGGCGCTGATTGGCGCGATGCCAAGGCGGGGTATTTCGATCGCTGGGCAGCGGTCCATCACCACCTTGAGGCCTGCTGCTTCGGCGCGGGCAGCGGCGGCTTCATCCATAACGCCAAGTTGCATCCAGACAGATTTCGCGCCGATGGCGATCGCGTCGTCCACCGCTTCTCCGGCGGCATCGCTGCGCCGGAAGATGTCCACCATGTCGATCGGTTCGCCGATGTCGGACAGGCGACCCCAGACAAATTCGCCATGGACATGTTCGCCCGCAATCTGTGGATTGACCGGCAGGACGCGATAGCCATGGTCCTGAAGGAAGGCCATGACGCGATAGCTGGCCCGTTCCGGCCGATCGGAGATGCCGACCAGCGCTATGGTGCGGGTTTCGGTGAGCAGGGTGGCGATGTCCTGCGGGGCGGTCAGCGGCATGGAAATTCTCCTTATGCAGCCAGGACGAGCCAAGGACCGGGACGTTCCCGATGATGGAGACGGATCGCTTAACTTCGCACATTTCCCGCTGATTTTGACATAATCTTGCGCGTCCCTGATCCTATCGCAAAGTCATAGTGCGCGGACATCCGACCATAGCCTGTTGCCCCGCTGTAGGACAGTCACACCGCACCATCGAGCCACGCGGCCACCTTCTGCGCGATGGCCCGGAAGGCTTCGGCGTGGATGCCCTCGCCCGCCGCCGGGGGATCGCCCGCGTCGGACTGGCGGCGAATGTCGATGGCGAGCGGGATGCGGCCAAGGAAGGGCATCCCCATGTCGCCTGCCGCCGTCTCCGCGCCGCCAGTGCCGAACGGGTCGGAGATTTCGCCGCAATGGGGGCAGGCATAGCCCGCCATATTCTCGACGAGGCCGATCATCGGCACGCCCGCCTGCGTGAACAGGCTGACCGCGCGGGTCGCGTCGATCAGCGCCAGATCCTGCGGCGTCGAGACGATGACCGCGCCGACCGGCTTATGTTTCTGCACCATGGTCAATTGAATGTCGCCGGTGCCCGGCGGCATGTCGACCACCAGCAATTGCGTCTCGCCCCAGTCCGCGTCGATCAGTTGCGACAGGGCATTGCCGACCATCGGCCCGCGCCACGCCAGCGCCTTGCCCGGTTCGACCAGATGCGCCATCGACAGCATCGGAATGCCGAGCGTGCCGGTGACGGGGATCATTTTCTTTTCGCGGGCCTGGGGCTTTTGATCTTCGCTGCCCATCAGTCGCGCCTGTGACGGGCCATAGATGTCAGCATCAACCAATCCGACCCGATGACCCAGGCGATGCAGCGCGATGGCAAGATTGGCCGACAGGGTGGATTTGCCCACCCCACCCTTGCCCGACGCCACGGCGATGATTCGCAGCGGCTTGCGTTCCGCCGTCTGGGCGATGCGGACATCAGTGACGCCCGGCACGGTCAAGCCGCCTTCGCGGATTGCGGCAACAAGGCCGTCGCGCCGGTCGGGCGTCAGGCCGCCGACATCCAGGGCGATCGTCATGATGCCGTCCTTCACGCGCGGCGTGCTGGCACGGCCATCGGTCAGAGCGGTCAGGCGGGCGGTAAAATCGGCAATATCGGTCATGACGACGCCCTGTAGGAAATAATCGCTCCTAAGGGCACTGTTTTTCGCGGGCCAGCCTTCCTATAGAAGAGGACATGAAAAGATTATTCGGGTGGATGCCCGGCATCGTGAGCATGGCGCAGGGCCCCTGGGGCGGCAAAGGCGACGGGCCGGAGAGTAATGACGGATCAGGCGGCAAGGGCGCGGGCGGCGGTGGCGGCCCGCGCAATCCCTGGACCCAACCGGGACGCCCGACCGGGCAACGCGGCCCATCGGCGATCGAGGAGATGCTGCGGCGCGGCCGCGACAGCTTTGGTCAGGGCGGCGGCAATGGTGGCGGTTTTGGCGGCCTGCCCCAAAGTCCCAATGGCAAGGCGCTATGGCCAATCGGGATCGCCATCCTCGTCATCCTGTGGCTGGTGTTGACCAGTTTCCACCGTGTCGGGCCGCAGGAACGCGGTGTCGTAACATTTCTGGGCAGCTACAGCCGTACTCTGACGCCGGGCATCAGCTTGACCCTGCCTGCCCCTTTCGCAGCCGTGACGATCGTCGATGTCGAAGAGATTCGGACCATCGACGTTGGATCGACCACGGCCGAGAATGAAAATCTGGTGCTGACCGGCGACCAGAATATCATCGACCTTGCCTATTCGGTGCGCTGGAACATCCGCAATCCCGAATTGTACCTGTTCCAGCTATCCAACCCCGACGCCGCCGTGCGCGAAGTCGCCGAAAGCGCGATGCGCGCGGTGCTGGCCAGCGTCAGCCTGGACGATGCGCTGGGCGCGGGTCGGACCGCGATCGAACAGCAAGTCGAACAGCGGATGCAGGAGATTTTGGACGGGTATCGCTCCGGCATCCGCATTCAGGGCATCGCGATCAAGCAGGCTGATCCGCCAGCGGCGGTCAACGATGCGTTCAAGGCCGTGTCGGCCGCGCAGCAGACGGCGCAGACCTACCTCAACGAAGCTCGCGCCGCCGCCCAGCAGGTGACGGCCAAGGCGCAGGGCGAGGCAGCATCCTTCGACAAGGTCTATGAGCAATATCGCCTGGCACCGGACGTGACCCGCCGTCGCATGTATTATGAAACCATGGAGGGCGTGTTGGCGAACGTCGACAAGACCATCGTCGAAGGAAGCAATGTGACGCCCTATCTGCCTCTGCCTGAAATCAAGCGGCGCGCTGCATCAGATGCGGCGGCGACAGCCACCCCCAGCACGGGAGGCCAGTAATGCCCGCATTCCTGCGTAACCCCGTCGCGCTCGCCCTGATCGTTCTGGCGCTGCTGATCGTCCTGGGCAGCACCGTTGCGATCGTACCTGAAACCAAGCAGGGCGTGATCGTCCGCTTCGGTGATCCCAAGGCGATCATCAATCGCTATCGCCAGAATGAAACCTTCGGCAACACGGGCGCTGGTGTCATCATGCGCTGGCCGTTCGTGGATCAGGTGGTGTGGATCGACAAGCGCGTGCTGTCGGTCGAAATGGAGCGCCAGCAGGTGCTGTCGACCGACCAGTTGCGATTGCAGGTGGATGCTTTTGCCCGCTATCGCATCGTTGACCCGCTGCGCATGTATATCGCGGCTGGCAGCGAGGAACGGGTGTCGGAGGCTTTGCGCCCGATCCTGGGTTCCGCACTGCGCAACGAACTGGGCAAGCGCCCCTTCGCCGCGTTGCTCAGCCCGGAGCGCGGCCAGGTGATGCAGAATATCGAGGCGGGCCTTGATCGTGTCGCGCGCCAATATGGGGCTGAAATCGTCGATGTGCGAATCAAGCGCGCCGACCTGCCCGACGGCACGCCGCTTGACAGCGCCTTCACCCGCATGCGGACAGCGCGCGAGCAGGAAGCGCTGACCATCCGCGCGCAAGGGGCCAAACAGGCGCAGATCATCCGGGCGGAAGCGGACGCCAATGCCGCGCGCATCTACGCCGCCAGCTATGGCAAGGACCCGGCATTTTATGATTTCTATCGTGCAATGCAGAGCTACCGCTATACATTCTCGCCCGACAGGTCGGGTGAAACCAATATCATCCTGTCGCCCAACAATGAGTTCCTGCAACAATTTCAGGGGCGGCGGTGAGTTGCCGCAGATCATTACGGAACCAGCGTCATTCAATGAGGGTTAAGGGAAGGCAGCGCATTTTCAGGCTTCGTCAAAGTCCCGCCTTCCAATCCCTTCGCAGTTCATGAGAGGACCGTCACGAGTGCGTTACGCTTATGCCATTACCGGCGCCCTGTTGCTGGGCGGCACCGCCATTGCCGTTACCACCAGCTCCAATGTTGGCGCCCAGACCGCACAGAATGAAGGCCTGACCGCTGCCGCGCCACAGGGCGCTCCGGCAAGCCTGGCCGACATGGTCGAGAAGTTGCAGCCCGCCGTGGTCAACATTTCCACCAAGCAGCGGGTGCAGGTGCAAAATCCCTTTGCGGGCACGCCTTTTGGTCAGTTGTTCGGCCAGGGCGGCGGACAACCGCAGACGCGGCAGGCCCAGTCCCTGGGATCCGGCTTCCTGATTTCGGCTGACGGCTATATCGTCACCAACAACCATGTGGTGTCCGCTGGCGCGGAAGGTGCCACGGTGGACTCCATCACCGTCACCTTGACCAACAAGACGGAATATACTGCCAAACTGGTGGGCCGTGATCCCGCGACTGATCTCGCCGTATTGAAGATCGATTCGCCCAAGCCCCTGCCCTTCGTCAAATTTGGCGACAGCACCAAGGCGCGGGTCGGCGACTGGGTCGTCGCGATCGGCAATCCCTTTGCCCTGTCGGGAACGGTGACGGCGGGGATCATTTCGGCTGTCCATCGCAATACCGGCGGTGGCTATGAAAAGTTCATCCAGACCGATGCGTCGATCAACCAGGGCAATTCCGGTGGCCCGATGTTCGACATGCGCGGCAATGTGATCGGCATCAACAGCCAGATATTGTCGCCGTCGGGCGGGAATGTCGGTATCGGCTTCGCCATTCCTTCAGAGCAGGCCGCGCCGATCGTGGAAACGCTGCGCAAGGGCGAAACCGTCCGTCGCGGCTATCTGGGCGTGCAGATCAGCCCGCTGGGCGAGGATCTGGCCGAATCGCTTGGTCTTGCCAAGAATCGTGGTGAGTTCGTGCAGGGCGTCGAGCCGGGCAAGGGCGCGGAGAAGGCCGGGATCAAGGCGGGTGACGTCATCGTCAGCGTCGCGGGTCAGGAAGTCAGCCCGGAACAGAATCTCTCCTCCATCGTCGCGTCGCAGCCGATCGGTTCGCGTGTGCCGATCGTGCTGATCCGCAATGGCCAGCGCCAGACGGTCAATGCCGTGGTGGGCGAGCGGCCGTCCGAGGATGAACTGACCAACTTCGCGCCGCAGCAGGATGAGGATTTCAGCCAGCAGCAGCAAAATCCGGGTCAGGCGGCGCAACAGTCGCTGGGCATTTCCGCGATTCCGTTGACGCCGGGCATCATCCGGCAGTTGGGCATTGCGGCGGATACGCGCGGCGTGGTCATTACCGGCGTGGATGGTTCGACCGACGCGGGAGCCAAGGGGTTGCGGCGCGGCGACGTGATCATCACCGCCAATAACCGCCCGGTCGCCAGCCAGGCGGACCTGGACGCGCAGGTGAAGGCCGTTGCGGCACAGAACCGCAGCGCGATCCTGTTGCAGGTCTTGCGTCGTGGCCAGTCGCCCATCTTCCTGCCCGTGCGGTTGCGGGACAAGTAAGCCGCTTCCGCGCTTGCGGAACTGGTCTGACTAAGCGTAATTTTCGTCATCCCCGCGCAAGCGGGGGTGACGTTTTTTTTGGGGGGCGCAGGGCGATATGGGCGAAGGCATTTTCATCGGACTGGGCGCGCCGGAAAAAGACGGCGGCGTGCGCCAGTTGCTCAACCTGCGCCGCGCCAACCGGCATGGCCTGATCGCGGGGGCGACCGGGACCGGCAAGACGGTGACGTTGCAGGGCATTGCCGAGAGTTTTTCCGCGCTGGGCGTGCCGGTGTTCCTGTCCGACGTGAAGGGCGATCTGTCGGGCATTGCGATGGCGGGTTCGCCGACGTTCAAAAATGCCGACAAGCTGGTGGCGCGGGCGGCCGAGATTGGGCTGAGCGACTATGGCTATAGCGACAATCCGGCGATTTTCTGGGATCTTTATGGCGAACAGGGCCATCCGGTTCGCACCACCATCAGCGAAATGGGGCCGCTGCTGCTGGCGCGGTTGATGGGGCTTAACGAGACGCAGGAAGGGGTGCTGACGGTTGCTTTCCGCTATGCGGACGAAGAGGGTTTGCTGCTGCTCGACCTTGGCGATTTGCAGGCGATGCTGGCCTATTGCGCGGAGAATGCCGGGACGCTGTCGGCGCGCTATGGCAATGTGACCAAGGCGAGCGTCGGGGCGATCCAGCGGCAATTGCTGCAACTCGAAGCCCAGGGCGGCGACCATTTCTTTGGAGAACCCGCGCTCGACATCAACGATATGCTGCGGGTCGACGAGCAGGGCCGTGGCTATATCAACATATTGGCCGCCGACCGGCTGATGCAGAGCCCGAAACTTTATGCGACCTTCCTGCTGTGGCTGTTGTCCGAACTGTTCGAGACGCTACCGGAAGTCGGCGACCCGGACAAGCCAGTGCTGGTCTTCTTCTTCGACGAGGCGCATCTGCTGTTTGATGATGCGCCCAAGGCGCTGACCGACAAGATCGAGCAGGTGGTGCGACTGATCCGGTCCAAGGGGGTCGGCGTCTATTTCGTGACCCAGAACCCGATAGACATTCCTCAGGACGTGGCGGGCCAGTTGGGCAACCGGGTGCAGCATGCGCTGCGCGCTTTCACGCCACGCGACCAGCGGGCGATCCGCGCGGCGGCGGAGACGTTCCGTATCAATCCCGACCTGAACGTGGAAACCGCAATCACCGAGTTGAAGGTGGGCGAAGCGCTGGTGTCACTGCTGCAAGCGGATGGATCGCCAGGCATCGTGCAGCGCACGCTGATTGCCCCGCCCCGGTCGCGGCTCGGCCCGGTCAGCGCGAAGGAACGGGCGATCATCCAGTCGATTTCGCCCTGCGACGGGAAATATGACGCCGCCGTCAATCGGGAGTCGGCAGAAGAAATATTGGCGGCGCGAGGCGAGGCTGCGGCCGCCGCTGCGCTGGCAAGTAAGGCGCAGGCGGAAGCGGACAAGGCCGCTGCCGCGCAGGCCAAGTTGGAGGCGAAACAGCGCGAGGCGGCAGCGCGGGAAGCGGCCAAGCCGTCCGCCATCGACAAAGCGGTTCAATCCGCAGCACGATCGGCGGCATCCTCGGTCGGTCGGCAGGTCGCCAATGAACTGGGCAAGGCCGTGTTCGGATCAAGCCGACGCAAGGCATCGGGGGGCGGCATTGCGGGCAAGTTGATGCGCGGGATATTGGGTGGCCTGTTCAAATAAGCTATGAAGGCATCAACAGGGAGGAGATGGACGTGAAAGCAAATGTGACACTCATCATGATGGCGGGGTTCTTACTGGCGGCTCCCATTGATGCCCAAATAGTTACACCGCCGCGCGACGTGATTGGCGCGGCCATTGTCAGCGACATCGCCAGGGACAGACAGGCGGAGCGTGAGGCCAGGCGTCAACCCTATGCCACGCCCGGATATGGTCCGATCGCGTCGGCGGCAGCGGCGGGCGATGCCTGCGCCGCGAAGGCACGGCAACAGGCGGGGCCGAACGCCGCGCTGGTCGGGCGGCCCGTGGCGAGCAGCATGTCGACCGGATGGGAGGTAGAGGGCAATATCGGCTTGCCCGATGGCGGGAGCATCCCGTTCATCTGCTCGGTACGCAACGGGTCGGTCACTGGCATAATCCTGCGACAGTAAAGCGCGCGAAGCCCGGTCATCGGGCGATAAAGATATGCTCTCCCCCTTCCCGTCGCGCGCGATTGCCTAATCCTTGCGCGGGCGGCTAAAGCGCTGGGCATGACCGCCCCTTCCCCGCCTCGGCACCCGCTGCATTATCCCAATTTCAGGGCCTATCTCGTCGGGCGGTGCGCCGCCGTACTGGCGCAATATGGCATGATGATCGTGCTGGGCTGGCAAGCCTATAATATCGCGCGGGAGACGATGACGACATCGGGCGCGGCGGCGCAGTTGGGGCTGATCGGGCTGGCGCAATTTTTGCCGCTCTTTTTCCTGACGCCGATCACCGGCTGGGTGGCGGACCATTATGATCGGCGGATGATTTCGCGCACGACGCTAGCGGCACTGGCGCTGGCGGCGGGGTTGCTGGCCTTTGCGACCTTTGAGGGCTGGGTCAGCCTGCCGCTGATCTTTGGCATCGCCGTTATCGTGGGGATTGCGCGCGCGTTCAATGGCCCGGCCTATGGCGCGCTCGCGCCCAATCTGGTGCCGCCGGCCGTGTTGCCCAACGCCATCGCCATATCCGCGGTGGTGTGGCAGGCCGGGTCGATCGTGGGACCAGCGCTGGGCGGCTATGCCTATGCGGCGACGCCCTGGGGCGCTTATGCGCTGGCGGCGCTGCTCTATGCCGTGGCGTTCGGGGCGATGATGATGATCGGCCCCGTGCCGCAGGCCGTGCGCGACCGGACCCGCCATCCGATCCGTCAGATGATCGACGGGCTGCATTATGTGCGCACCAACCGGCTGGTGCTGGCGACGATTACGCTGGACTTGTTCGCGGTGTTGCTGGCTGGCGCGACCGCGTTGTTGCCGGTCTATGCGCGCGACATATTGCAGGTTGGGTCGACGGGCCTTGGCCATCTGGCCGCAGCGCCGGGCATTGGCGCGGGGCTGGTGGCGCTGTGGTTTTCGATCCGGCCGATGAAGCGCGAGGTTGGCCTCAAAATGCTGGTCGCCGTGATGGTGTTTGGCCTGGCCACCATCGTCTTTGGCTGTACCGCCTTCCTGCCGCGCAGCATTGCGATGGAGGTCGGGCTTGGCGCGCTGGTGGTGCTGGGCGCGGCCGACATGGTGTCGGTGTTCGTGCGCCAGTCGCTGGTGCAGTTACATACCCCCGACGCGATGCGCGGGCGGGTGTCGAGCCTGTCGCAACTGACCATATCGGCATCGAACGAACTGGGCGAAGCGGAATCCGGTTTTCTTGCCGCCTTGGTCGGGCCGGTTGTCGCTGTCATTGGCGGGGGCATTGGTGCTATCGTCATCACCCTGTTCTGGGCGCGGCTCTTTCCCGAATTGCGCCTTGCACGCACCTTCGACCCACCCGACATAAGGGCGGCGGACCATAGCCAGGAGAAGGCCCTATGAAAGTCACCTCGATACTCGAAACCATCGGTCACACGCCGCATATCCGCATGGCGCGCTTGTTTGGCGACGCGCCCGAAGGCAGCGAAGTGTGGATCAAGTCGGAACGCTCCAACCCCGGCGGGTCGATCAAGGACCGGATCGCGCTGGCCATGATCGAAGCCGCCGAGGCGTCGGGCGAATTGCAGCCGGGTGGCACGATCATCGAGCCGACATCGGGCAATACCGGCGTGGGGCTGGCCATGGTGGCGGCGGTCAAGGGCTATAAGCTCGTTCTCGTCATGCCCGAAAGCATGTCGATCGAGCGGCGGCGGCTGATGCTCGCCTATGGCGCGAGTTTCGACCTGACCCCGCGCGAAAAGGGGATGAAGGGCGCGATCGAGCGCGCGCTGGAACTGGTGGCGCAGACGCCGGGTTCCTGGATGCCGCAGCAGTTTGAAAACCCCGCCAATATCGCAGTCCATGCCCGCACCACGGCGCAGGAGATATTGGCCGACTTCGCCGAAACTCCGATTGATGCGCTGATTACCGGGGTGGGCACTGGTGGGCATATCACCGGCACGGCGGAAGTGCTGAAGGCGGTCTGGCCGGGCATCAAAATCTATGCGGTCGAGCCGACTTTGTCGCATGTCATCAGCGGTGGGCAACCGGGGCCGCATCCCATTCAGGGCATCGGCGCGGGCTTCATTCCGGCCAATTTGCATACCCAGTTGCTCGACGGGGTGATCCAGGTCGATCCGGCGGATGCCAAGGACTATGCCCGGCGCGCGGCGCGGGAGGAAGGGATGCTGGTCGGCATTTCGTCGGGGGCCACGCTGGCCGCGATCGCGCAGAAATTGCCCGACCTCCCCGCAGGCAGCCGGGTGCTGGGCTTCAACTATGATACTGGCGAGCGCTATTTGTCGGTGCCCGATTTCCTGCCGGAATAAGCGGTCGTTACGACACTCGTGAAGAAGAGCGATACGCCTCACCCCTTGGCGATGCTGTTCTGGGCGCTGATGTTCGTCGGCCTGCCCATGGGGGTGGCTGGCTGGGACAGTCGGCAGAGTGTGACGGGTGATCCATCAGGCTTTGCGGCGGGGGCGGAAGGGCGCGCGGTGCGGCCGCCCAGCCCGCCGCCGCCGGTCGAGCCGGTGGCGGTCTATGCGCTGGATGCGGACAGGGCGCGGGCACTGAATGCCGCCATTCCTTTCTCGCGCCTTGCCAATCCCCCGGCGCGGCCTTTCCTGTTTTCGGGATCGGAGACGGATCTGGCGCGGGCGGTCGATTGCCTGGCGGCGGCGGAACTCTATGAGGCGGGCGATGATCCCGTTGGCGAGCAGGCGGTGGCGCAGGTGGTGCTGAACCGTGTGCGCCATCCCGCCTTCCCCAAGACGGTGTGCGGCGTGGTGTTTCAGGGGCAGGAACGGCGGACCGGGTGCCAGTTCACCTTTTCCTGCGATGGCGCGCTGGCGCGGACGCCGTCGCCAGCGGCGTGGGAACGGGCGCGGGCGATTGCGCGGGCGGCGCTGGCCGGACAGGTGTTCGCCCCGGTCGGGCATGCGACCCATTATCATACCAATTGGGTGGTGCCCTATTGGAGCGGGAGCCTCGACAAGATCGGGGCGGTCGGCACGCATCTCTTCTTCCGCTGGCGCGGATGGTGGGGCACGCCGCCTGCCTTTCGCCGGGGGAGCGCGGGTGGCGAGCCGTTGATCGGGCGGATCGCCAAATTGTCGCTGGCGCATCAGGGGGGCGAGGATGGGCTGCCCGACGGGACGGTTGCGCCGGTCGAGACGATCGCCGCCAGTGCGCTGGCGGCGCAGCCCAAGCAGGCGATCGGCGAGGCGATGCTGGGGCGGACGATCGCGGGCGTGCGGCTGGCGGTGCTGGGGCCGGATGGCACCAGTTTTCTGGTCGAACTGCCGCGCGGTGGCGCGCCCGACCAATGGCCAGAGCTTGCCAAGACCTTTTGCGCGGGGCGGCCCGAATGTCGGATCATGGCATGGCGGGCAGGTGCTGCCCCGACAAAGATTCCGCTGAGCGATGGGCAACTTGAAACGATGAGCTTTGCCTATATCCACAATAGCGCGAGCGGGTTGCAGCGGGCGCTGTGGAATTGCGCGCAGACACCGCGCGCCAGCAAGGCGGAATGTATGCGCCAGCGGGTGCCGACCGCCGCCCCTGCCCCGTCGCCCGATGCCGCGCTGGCCGGGGTGCGGCGCAAGGAACGGTTCGAGACGGTGAAGATCGCGCCGCTGGAGTCAGCGAAGAGTACAGCGACCCGGACAGACTAAACGCATAGTGGCATGGCCACGCTCATTCGTTATGATATGCTGTTACATTATAATGTGAGGGCAGTTTATGGTGACGCGGCGGGCATTTCTGGGCAGCGGCGGGATGGCGGTTGGCGGGGCGATGGGGCTGGCTGTGGGCGGCGGAACAGCGCAGGCGCAGGGGATCGTTACGGATACGCAATGGCCTGAGGAAGCGCCGTTTCGCTTTAGCGGCGACATGGCGGATTTCGACGCGGCGCAGGCTGCGCTGGCGAAGCTCTATGCCGTCAATCGCGATGTCGCGACCTTCGATGCGGCCTATTATGGGGCGATGACCCTGCCCGTACAGGCGGCCTATGCGGCGCGGTCCAACTGGGTCAATCACAATCATGCGCTGTTCCTGCGCAATGGCGCGCCGGGTCATCCGCGTGATGTCGAACTGGACAAGTCGCGCGCGGCGGTGGCGACGATGCTGGGTGCGTCGGTCGAGGAGATCGCGCTGGCGGGCGGCGGGACCGAGGCGCTGTACGCTTTGATCGCCAATTATGCGCGGCTCAAGGCCGGTGATGCGGTGATCTATGCCGATGTCGATTATGATGAGATGCAATTTGCCTGCGACTATCTGGAGCAGAGCCGGGGCGCGCGGATCGTCCGCTTCGACCTGCCCGAACCGCATACGGAGGCCAATATCCTGGCCGCCTATGAGCGGGTGCTGAAAGATACGCCGCGCGCCAGGCTGCTGTTGCTGACGCATCTGTCCAACCGCAACGGGCTGGTGCCGCCGGTCAAGGCGATCGTCGCCATGGCCAAGGCGCGCGGCGTCGATGTGATCCTCGACAGCGCGCAGGCGGTCGGCCACCTGCCCTTCACGGTCGAAGAAACGGGCGCGGACTTTATCGGCTTTTCGCTGCACAAATGGCTGGCCGCGCCTTTGGGGACCGGGGGCATCTATATCCGCAAGGACCGGCTGCAGGACATAGCACCATGGCTGGGCAACCGCATCCATGGGGCGGACGATATTCGCGCGCGCATTCCGACGGGCACGGTGGATTTCGCGGCGCGGCTGACGGTGCCCTATGCGATCGCGGTGCAGGAGGCGATCGGCTTGCCGGCCAAGCATCGCCATCTGCTGGCGCTGCGCGATTACTGGATCGACCGGGTGCGCGATGTGCCGGGCGTACAGATCCTATTGCCCGAACGGCCGGGGCGGCATGGCGCGGTGGCGGCGTTCCGTTTGCCGGGCATGGGTGGGCCGGACGATGCGAAGAAGGCGGCGGCGCTGTTCCTCAAAAAATATGGCCTACTGGTGGTGGCGAAGGCGGGGCTGGCGTCCGGGCCGGTGCTGCGCTTGACCCCTGCCCTGTTCAACACGAGCGCCGAACTCGACCGGCTGGTGGCGGCGATCCGGGCGGAACGCGGGCTGTTTGCCTGACACCCCCCTTCCCAAAGCCGGACAAGCAGACTATATGGGCAGCAATCCGGTCGTCCTGTCGCCAGCCTTGGCAATGGGTCGACCGTCTCCCGCATCGTCCGGGGACCGGGGCCGGTTAGCGCGTGGCCAAGGGCAGTATTGGGCGAAAACGGCGAGTCATCAGGTGCTGACAGTGCGGATCGGACAGTCCCGACCCGCACTTTTTTGCGTGGAATGAAGAGGCGCGAATCGCCCCTTTCTCCATCGCGCTTCGACTGAATTTTCGCTGGGATGCGGAAAAATGCGACGAATGAAGGCAAGGACCAAGCATGGCGACCAAAGCTCTCCCCCCGATCAGTAACACCGGCGCGAAGAAGCGCATCCGCAAGGTGTTCGGCGACATCCACGAAGTGGTGCAGATGCCGAACCTGATCGAAGTGCAGCGGGAGAGCTATGAACAGTTCCTCCGTTCGGACCACTCGATCGGCTATGTATCGGGCCTGGAAAAGACGCTGCGCAGCGTCTTCCCGATCCGCGATTTCGCGGGCACCGCCGAAATGGACTTCGTCCATTACGAGCTGGAAGACCCGAAATATGACGTCGAGGAATGCCGTCAGCGCGGCATCACCTATGCAGCGCCGATGCGCGTTACCCTTCGCCTCATCGTGTTCGAAGTCGATCAGGACACCGAAACCCGCTCCGTGCTCGATATCAAGGAGCAGGACGTTTACATGGGCGACATGCCCCTGATGACGGGCAACGGCACCTTCATCGTCAACGGCACCGAGCGCGTGATTGTCAGCCAGATGCACCGTTCGCCGGGCGTCCTGTTCGACCATGATCGCGGCAAGACCCATTCGTCGGGCAAATATCTGTTCGCCGCGCGCGTCATTCCCTATCGTGGCTCGTGGCTGGACTTCGAGTTCGACGCCAAGGACATCGTCAACGTCCGTATCGACCGCAAGCGCAAGCTGCCGGTCACGGCGTTGCTGTTCGCGCTCGGCCTGAATGCCGAAGAAATCCTGGGGCATTTCTACAACAAGGTGACCTTCGTCCGTGGCGAAGGCGGCTGGCAGATTCCCTATACGCCCGAAGCATGGCGTGGGCAAAAGCCGTCGTTTGACATCGTGGACGCCAAGTCCGGCGAAGTCATCTTCCCGCTGGGCACCAAGATTTCGCCCCGCGCCGCCAACAAGGCGGAGAAGGACGGCCTGACCCAGTTGCTGATCCCGACCGAGGAAGTCTATGGCCGCTACAGCGCCTATGACCTGGTCAATGACGCAACCGGCGAAATCTATGTCGAAGCCGGTGACGAAATCAGCCCGGAAAATCTGGAAAAGCTGGACCAGGCGGGCATCGACCGTCTCGAACTGCTCGACATCGACCATGTCACCACGGGCCCTTGGATCCGCAATACGCTGAAAGCCGACAAGGCCGAAGAGCGCGACCAGGCCCTGAGCGATATTTATCGCGTCATGCGCCCCGGCGAGCCACCGACCAAGGAAACCGCCGAAGCGCTGTTCGCCGGCCTGTTCTTCGATCCCGAACGCTACGACCTGTCGGCCGTGGGCCGCGTCAAGCTCAACATGCGCCTTGAACTGGACGCCGAAGACACGGTCACCACCCTGCGCGTCGAGGACATTCTCGCCGTCGTCAAGGAGCTGGTGAACCTCAAGGACGGCAAGGGCGACATCGACGACATCGATAACCTCGGCAATCGTCGTGTGCGTTCGGTCGGCGAGCTGCTGGAAAACCAGTATCGCGTCGGGCTGCTGCGCATGGAGCGCGCCGTCAAGGAGCGTATGTCGAGCGTGGACGTGTCGACGGTGATGCCGAACGACCTGATCAACGCCAAGCCTGCCGTGGCCGCCGTGCGTGAATTCTTCGGCAGCTCGCAGCTGTCGCAGTTCATGGATCAGACCAACCCGCTGTCGGAAGTCACCCACAAGCGCCGCGTGTCGGCGCTTGGGCCGGGCGGTCTGACGCGCGAGCGCGCAGGCTTCGAAGTCCGCGACGTTCACCCGACCCATTATGGCCGTATCTGCCCGATCGAAACGCCGGAAGGCCCGAACATCGGTCTGATCAACAGCCTCGCGACGTTCAGCCGCGTCAACAAATATGGCTTCATCGAAACGCCCTACCGCAAGGTGATCGACGGCGTGGTAACCGATGACGTCGTCTATCTGTCGGCGATGGAAGAGGCCAAGCACACGATCGCGCAGGCGAACGCGGAGCTGAACCCCGACAACACGCTGGCCGAAGACCTGATCTCGGCGCGTGAAGCGGGCGAGTTCCTGATGGCACCCAAGGATCACATCACGCTGATGGACGTCAGTCCCAAGCAGTTGGTGTCGGTTGCGGCCTCGCTGATTCCGTTCCTGGAAAATGATGACGCCAACCGCGCACTCATGGGATCGAACATGCAGCGCCAGGCGGTGCCGCTTGTCAGCGCCGAGGCCCCGTTCGTGGGCACCGGCATGGAAGGCACGGTTGCGCGCGATTCGGGCGCAGCCATCGCCGCCAAGCGTCCGGGCATCGTCGATCAGGTCGATGCGACCCGTATCGTCATCCGTGCGACCGGGGACATCGAACCCGGCCAGTCGGGCGTCGACATCTACACGCTGCAGAAGTTCCAGCGGTCGAACCAGGACACCTGCATCAACCAGCGCCCGCTGGTGAATGTCGGCGACCTGATTGAAGGCGGCGACGTGATCGCCGATGGTCCGTCGACCGAGTTTGGCGAGCTGGCGCTGGGCCGCAACACGCTCGTCGCGTTCATGCCCTGGAATGGCTACAACTATGAGGATAGTATCCTCATTTCCGAACGCATCGTGAAGGATGACGTCTTCACCTCGATCCATATCGAGGAGTTCGAGGTCATGGCGCGCGATACGAAGCTGGGGCCAGAGGACATCACCCGCGACATCCCGAACGTCGGCGAGGAAGCGCTGCGCAACCTCGACGAAGCGGGCATCGTCTATATCGGCGCCGAAGTGGAGCCGGGCGACATCCTGTGCGGCAAGATCACCCCCAAGGGTGAATCGCCGATGACGCCGGAAGAAAAGCTGCTGCGCGCGATCTTCGGTGAAAAGGCGAGCGACGTGCGCGACACGTCGCTGCGTCTGCCGCCGGGCGTTGCGGGCACGGTCGTCGAAGTGCGCGTGTTCAACCGTCACGGCATCGACAAGGACGAGCGCGCCATGGCGATCGAGCGGGAGGAAATCGACCGCCTCGCCAAGGATCGCGAAGACGAACGCGCCATCCTGAACCGCGCAACCTTCAACCGTCTGCAGGAAATGCTGACCGGCCAGGTCGCAACGGCCGCGCCCAAGGGCGTGAAGAAGGGCGTCGAGATCGACGAAGCCCTGCTGAGCGAAGTCGAACGGCATGAATGGTGGAAGTTCGCGGTTGCGGACGACATTCGTCAGGCCGGTATCGAAGCCGTCAAGGCACAATATGACGAAGCGGTGAAGTCGATCGTCGACAAGTTCGAGGATCGCGTCGACAAGCTGCAGCGTGGCGACGAACTGCCGCCGGGCGTGCTCAAGATGGTCAAGGTGTTCGTGGCGGTGAAGCGCAAGCTGCAGCCGGGCGACAAGATGGCCGGTCGTCACGGTAACAAGGGTGTGATTTCGCGCATCCTGCCGGTCGAGGACATGCCGTTCCTGGAAGATGGCACCCATGTCGACATCGTGCTCAACCCGTTGGGCGTGCCGTCGCGCATGAATGTCGGGCAAATCTTCGAAACGCATCTGGGTTGGGCTGCCCGTGGCATCGGCCAGCAGCTCAAGCATGCGCTGGAAGATTGGCGTGAGGCCAATCCCAACCCTGAGCCGGGCGTCATGCCCGACGCGGTGCGGGATCGGTTGCTGACCGCTTATGGTCCGCAATATGCCGACGAGATCAACGCCCGCACGGCCGAGCAGATCGTCGACCTGGCCGAACATCTGCAGCGCGGCGTGCCGATGGCAACGCCAGTATTCGACGGCGCCCGCGAAGCGGACGTGTCGGCGATGCTGGAGCTGGCGGGGCTGAACACATCGGGTCAGAGCGACCTGTATGACGGCCGCACCGGCGACAAGTTCGACCGTAAGGTCACGGTGGGCATCATCTATATGTTGAAGCTCCATCACCTTGTCGACGACAAGATCCATGCCCGTTCGATCGGCCCCTACTCGCTCGTCACGCAGCAGCCGCTGGGTGGTAAGGCGCAGTTCGGTGGTCAGCGCTTCGGGGAAATGGAGGTCTGGGCACTCCAGGCCTATGGTGCCGCCTATACGTTGCAGGAAATGCTGACGGTGAAGTCCGATGACGTGGTCGGCCGCACCAAGGTCTATGAGGCGATCGTCAAGGGTGACGACACGTTCGAGGCCGGTATTCCCGAAAGCTTCAACGTGCTGGTCAAGGAAATGCGCTCGCTGGGCCTCAACGTCGAACTCGCGACGATGGACGCGATCGCCGACGAGGACGACGGCTTCGCGGCGGCGGCGGAGTAAAGGGATGGCGGGCGCTGCCTGACCGCAGCGCCCCTTCCCCTCAGCCCATCAGAATTTCCCTCTCCATGAGGACATGAACATGAATGAACTGACCAACTTCGCCAATCCGGTCGCCAAGACCGAGACGTTCGACCAGATCCAGATCGGCCTTGCCTCGCCAGAGCGCATTCGGTCCTGGTCCTTCGGCGAGATCAAGAAGCCCGAAACCATCAACTATCGCACGTTCAAGCCCGAACGCGATGGCCTGTTCTGCGCGCGCATCTTTGGTCCGATCAAGGATTATGAATGCCTGTGCGGCAAGTATAAGCGCATGAAATATAAGGGCATCGTCTGCGAGAAGTGCGGTGTCGAAGTCACGGTGAGCAAGGTGCGCCGCGAGCGCATGGGCCATATCGAACTGGCCGCCCCGGTTGCGCATATCTGGTTCCTGAAATCGCTGCCGTCGCGTATCGGCCTGCTGCTCGACATGCAGTTGAAGCAGTTGGAGCGCGTCCTCTATTTCGAAAGCTATATCGTCACTGAGCCGGGCCTGACCCCGCTGGAAAAATATCAGCTTCTCAACGAAGACGAACTGCTCGACGCGCAGGACCAATATGGCGAAGACGCCTTCACCGCCGGGATCGGCGCGGAAGCGGTCAAGATCATGCTGATGGATCTCGACCTTGAGGGCGAAAAGAAGATCCTGCTCGAAGAGCTGGCGACGACCAAGTCGGAGCTGAAGCCTAAGAAGATCATCAAGCGCCTTAAGGTCGTCGAGAGCTTCCTGGAATCGGGCAACCGCCCCGAATGGATGATCCTGGACGTCGTTCCTGTCATCCCGCCAGAGCTGCGCCCGCTGGTGCCGCTGGACGGTGGTCGTTTCGCGACGTCGGATCTCAACGATCTCTATCGCCGCGTCATCAACCGCAACAACCGCTTGAAGCGGCTGATGGAACTGCGCGCGCCGGACATCATCGTCCGCAACGAAAAGCGCATGTTGCAGGAAGCCGTCGACGCCCTGTTCGACAATGGCCGTCGCGGCCGTGTCATCACCGGCGCCAACAAGCGTCCGCTCAAGTCGCTGTCCGACATGCTCAAGGGCAAGCAGGGCCGCTTCCGTCAGAACCTGCTCGGCAAGCGCGTCGACTATTCGGGCCGTTCGGTCATCGTGACTGGTCCTGAGTTGAAACTGCATCAGTGCGGTCTCCCTAAGAAGATGGCGCTCGAACTGTTCAAGCCGTTCATCTACGCGCGTCTGGATGCCAAGGGTCTGTCGATGACCCTGAAGCAGGCCAAGAAGTGGGTCGAGAAGGAGCGCAAGGAAGTCTGGGACATCCTGGACGAAGTGATCCGCGAGCATCCCGTGATGCTGAACCGCGCGCCCACGCTTCACCGTCTGGGCATCCAGGCTTTCGAACCCGTGCTGATCGAGGGCAAGGCGATCCAGCTTCACCCGCTGGTCTGCTCGGCCTTCAACGCCGACTTCGATGGCGATCAGATGGCCGTCCACGTTCCGCTGAGCCTTGAGGCCCAGTTGGAAGCGCGCGTGCTGATGATGTCGACCAACAACATCCTGTCGCCTGCAAACGGCAAGCCGATCATCGTGCCGTCGCAGGACATGGTGCTGGGCATCTATTATCTGTCGATGGAACGCGAAGGCGAGCCGGGCGAAGGCATGCTGCTCGCCGACATGCAGGAAGTGCATCAGGCGCTGTTCGCCAAGGCGGTGACCCTGCACAGCAAGATCATCAGCCGCGTGCCGCAGACCGACGAGGCGGGCAACAGCTACCTCAAGCGCTATGAGACAACGCCGGGCCGCATGTTGCTGGGCGAATGTCTGCCCAAGGCGCACAAGGTGCCGTTCGACGTCGTCAACCGCCTGCTCACCAAGAAGGATGTGGGCGACGTGATCGACGAGGTCTATCGTCACACCGGCCAGAAGGACACGGTGCTGTTCGCCGACGCCATCATGGCGCTGGGCTTCAAACATGCATTCCAGGCCGGCATTTCGTTCGGCAAGGACGACATGGTGATCCCGGATTCGAAGACCGCGATGGTCGATGAAACCAAGGCGAACGTGGCCGACTATGAACAGCAATATCAGGACGGCCTGATCACCCAGCAGGAAAAGTACAATAAGGTGATCGATGCCTGGTCGCAGTGCGGCGACAAGGTGGCGAACGCCATGATGGACGAGATCCGCGCCCAGCCCAAGGACCCCAAGACGGGCCGCCTGGCACCGATCAACTCGATCTATATGATGGCGCACTCCGGTGCCCGTGGTAGCCAGGCGCAGATGAAGCAGTTGGCCGGTATGCGCGGCCTGATGGCCAAGCCTTCGGGCGAGATCATCGAGACGCCGATCATCTCGAACTTCAAGGAAGGCCTGACCGTCCTTGAATATTTCAACTCCACCCACGGCGCCCGCAAGGGTCTGGCCGACACCGCGCTCAAGACGGCGAACTCCGGTTATCTGACCCGCCGTCTGGTCGACGTCAGCCAGGATTGCACGATCGTCGAGGAAGATTGCGGCACCGAAAAGGCGCTGGAGATGAAGGCGATCGTCCAGGGCGGCAGCGTCATCGCATCGCTTGGCGAACGTATCCTGGGCCGCACCACGGCCGAGGATATCGTCGATACCAAGGATGGTTCGGTCATCGTGCCGATCGGCACGCTGCTCGACGAAGCGCTGATTACCCAGATCGAGGCGATCGGGACGCAGTCGGTGAAAATCCGCAGCCCGCTGATCTGCGAGAGCAAGATGGGCGTCTGTGGCAAATGCTATGGTCGTGACCTTGCCCGCGGCACCCCGGTCAATATCGGCGAAGCGGTCGGCGTCATTGCGGCGCAGTCCATCGGCGAACCGGGTACGCAGCTCACCATGCGGACCTTCCACATCGGCGGCGCGGCGAACTTCAACGAAACGTCAAACCTGGAATCGATGGCGGACGGCACGATCGAATTGCGTGACATGCCGACCATCACCGACAAGATGGGCCGTCGCCTGAGCCTCGCCCGCAACGGCGAGATCGCGATCATCGACAGCGAAGGCCGCGAGCGTGAAACCCATCGCCTGCCTTATGGTGCCACCATCCTGTTTGCGGATGGCGACACGATCAAGAAGGGCGATCGCTTTGCCGAGTGGGACCCGTTCACCATGCCGGTGATCACCGAGCGTCCGGGTATCGTGAAGTATGTCGACCTGATCGACGGCAAGACGCTGGCCGAACAGACCGACGAAGCGACGGGCATCGCCCAGCGCGTCGTCACCGAACATCGTGGTGCCGCGCGCACCAAGGAGGATCTGCGTCCGCGCCTGACCCTGCTGGACGATGGTTCGGGCGAAGCCGCCCGCTATATGCTGGCGGTCGGTGCGACCCTGTCGGTCGAGGATGGTGCCACGGTGTCGGCCGGTGACGTGCTGGCGCGTGTCAGCCGCGAAGCGGCCAAGACCCGCGACATCACGGGCGGTCTGCCGCGCGTGGCGGAGCTGTTCGAAGCGCGCAAGCCCAAGGACAATGCCATCATCGCCAAGGTGTCGGGCCGCGTCCAGTTCCTCAAGGATTATAAGGCGAAGCGCAAGATCGCCATCAATCCAGAGGATGGCGGCGAGCCGGTCGAATATCTGATCCCCAAGAGCAAGGTGATCGACGTCCAGGAAGGCGATTTCGTCAAGCGCGGCGACAATCTGATCGGGGGTTCGCCCGATCCGCATGATATTCTCGAAGTGCTCGGCATCGAGCCGCTGGCCGAATATCTGGTCGCCGAAATCCAGGAAGTCTATCGTCTGCAGGGCGTGAAGATCAACGACAAGCATATCGAGACAATCGTTCGTCAGATGCTGCAGAAGGTCGAGATCATCGAGTCCGGCGACACCACCTTGCTGGTGGGCGAGCAGGTCGACCGTGAGGAAATGGACGAGATCAACAGCAAGCTGGCACCGGGCTTCCTGCCTGCCGCTGGCAAGCCGGTGCTGCTCGGCATCACCAAGGCGTCGCTGCAGACCCGTTCGTTCATCTCGGCCGCGTCGTTCCAGGAAACCACCCGCGTCCTCACCGAGGCGGCGGTTCAGGGGAAGAAGGACACGCTCATTGGCCTGAAGGAAAATGTCATCGTCGGCCGGCTGATCCCGGCGGGTACGGGCGCTGGCATGAACCGGATGCGGGTTGCCGCTTCGTCGCGTGACGCGGCGATGCGCGCCTCGCTGCGGGCCGCGAGCCAGATCGACCTGATCGCGCCCAAGACGGCGGCGGCCGAACATGCCGCCGAACTGCGCCAGGGGCCGGAAGCGGCGATCGGCGACGATCCGCTGGGCGCCGTGCAGGGTGAAGACTTCACCACGCAGGACGCGGAGTGATCCGATAGGGTGCGGGGGCCACATGCCGTTCAGGCTGTGGCTCCGGCGCTGACGGTGCCTTGAGCGCCTACCAAAAAGCCCGCCGCAGCGTTTGACGCTGCGGCGGGCTTTTTCGTGGGGGTGCGGCGGGGATGGGAGTCCCCTGCCCTGACCGATCAGCGGTCGATGGTCACATCGTCGAAATAGTCGGTCTGGTAGTTATTTTGTGGATCGCCAAATCTCTACATCATCAAAATACACAATTTGCCGTCCCGTTCTATCGGGTGTCCGGTAGATTCCAAGATCGATACCTAGTGTATCAGACGAACCAAATTTCTGAGGAGAGAACCCAATAGGGCCATTATATGCCACCTTCTGTTTCCCATTCAAAAAAAATTTAAGGTTTCCGTTTGGCTGATCACCGCTAGGTTTAAAAGTGAAAGACACTCTGAACCGGTTCCAATCGCCAACCTTAACCTTTCCTCTGTATATAACTGAACTATCTCGTAGATCATAAAACTTGAATTTATTAGCGCCTGGATATCTAATCGACAAAACAAACTCTTGATATTCGGGATTTTTAATTGCTCTCCGACTTAGGGGCACAATGTTAATTGAGAGAACTGGTCCAGCCGGAACGTAGCTCATATTCGCAGAAAGCGATTTATTGTTTAACGTTTGTGAAACTTGAAAGTGCAAGAGACTATGGATTGGTGTCGAATAATGTTGGCCGAGCTTCATAGCAAAACGAATATTTGTTTCGCGATTATCATTGATCCTAATGATACCATCTTTTCCACCCGGCACAATTTTATGATGGGACCATACATTAAATAATATTTTGTTCTTTTTTGAATTGGGTGCCGAAGGTGCCATTGACACCTTAAGGCACGCTGGCGGTGAATAACAGTCTGATGACACAATTTGTGGAGCGCTTCCTAACACCGTGCCAGGATCGATCGTTGCAAACAGTTTCTGACCCGATGAGACTATTTGAGGCTGCACCTTGCCTTCAATTCTTTCTCCATTGTCAAAATTCAGCTTGCGGTTAGGTTGCGATTGCTGAGCATGAATGATGTTTAAAGATGAACTCACTGCGAGGCAGATCGCAATCTTGTACCACATTCAACTTATCCTTCATTGGCAAAGCGCGAAATATATGATCAATTACCCGTTGCTGTACTCGAAGGCAGATTATATGCTTAGCAACATGCAAGCCCCATCACGAAAATTGACTGTTCAGACATGCAGGAAAACATGCGTCTATCCATACCGTTTTGATCAAGGCAAGTTTATTGGAGGCTTTTGCGCCGAGCAAGTAGTCGACAACGCTCGTATGCCGGGTGCCCTTGAGCCACGAGATGTGCCATTAGCCGTAGCCTCGCCCCCTCGTCATCATTATGAGGGCCGCTATCTCTATGCTGGCCCACTCTGGAATCACTTTGGGCATGTCTTAGTCGATTGCATCCATCGTCTATGGGCCGTGCTCGAAAATCCAGATCGCTATGTCGGCATTGTATTTTCCAACGTCCAAAACCTCAGGCCTAGTGACACCCCGCGTGTCCCTTCATTTGTTCCGGCTTTGTTTGATTTGATGGGATTACCCTCGTTACCAACTATCTTGGTCGATGAAGCAAGCTTATTTGAAACCTTAGATGTTCCACAACTTGGTAGTGTCTACAAGATCGGCCTGTCTCCTGCTTATGAACCTTACCTCCAACGCTACCAAGAAACGATATCGCAAAAGACATCTCTTTTTAAAGGGAAGACGCCAGCGAGAATCTTCTACGGGCGCAGCCACGCATTGCGAGATGGAGGTGTTATCGGTTCAACATTTTTCGAAAAAATGTTGGCACACGCGGGGTTTTCATCCTGTATACCTGAAGAGCTGAGCTTACGCTTCCAATTTGCTCATGTCTTGCAAGCTGAAGAGATTGTTTTTGAAGAAGGAAGTTCAATCCACATAACAGAACTCCTTCTCAGCGTCGCGGCAAACGTGCGAATGCTCCCTCGACGACCCAACCCACACGTATTCCGCAAAGCGTTGGATCCTCGCTGCCCCTCTTTCTTCGTATTGGCCAAGGGAGAGAACGTTGCGCTGCTTCCGGACAGAAACGGGAAGATGTCGCCTGCCTCGCTAACGTTTTACAAAGATGGTAGAACAGTATACGCGGGATTAGAACAGGCCTTTAACCTGCCGACTTTCGACCAGAAGCTATATCACACTACGGAGCTTGAAGATTTGCGATCAGCGCCTGCGAAGAATGCAGCGTTAACTCAATCTCGAAATCTGATTCTTCAAACCTATAGATGATCGAATTTCATTAAACTCTCATCAACTTCGGGAGCATCGATCTCGCGATAATTCTGATCTGATCGACGTTTAGGGACAGTTGAGGTTCTAAATCCTGTACAAGATTTTCTTCCAATTGGAGGGCTTGCGATGCGGGAATTAGTCCATTGATTTCGCTGATTGTGCCTTTGTTTCTCTCAATAAACGCCCTCCAAGAACTCGCCGGAGGCAAAATTGTATCCGCCTTCAAGTCCGGCAATTCTTCACATACCAAATCGGAAAACAAATCGCCTGATTTCCCAAATACCTTGTTAACCTCTTGTTGAAATACCAGTTCCGCAAAAGTTAGTGATCGATTAACAACCGGATAAGGCACAGAATACGTATTCTTAGACCCCATCCACTCGGAAATGACTTTTGATATCCTTTTTTTGCAAAGAGAATAATTATAAACCGTTAGCTCTAACTCAGGATTCTCTAGAGATTTCTTTATAAAAACCTCAACACTGCGATAAAATTGAAATTTTTCAATGTATTCTGCTATAGTGCCAGTGTATCCACTGCGTTTTACCGCCTGCTGATAAGAAGAAGACAACATTTCATCTGGATTTCGGACAAAAAGAAGAATTTTTATATTATCATAGTGCTCTTTCAGCGATAAAATATTTTTACGATTGAGCCATTTTCTTTCTAGCGCAAACAAAAACTCTGAACTATACAATGTAGACAAATCTTCATTGCCGCGACACACATGTAATACATCGCCAGGGTTCTGTAAAAATATTGATCCATTCCCCGAAGAAATCTTTCCTTCGGATGATCTGTCGCTTTCTAAGACAGGATATAGGATCGACAAATCCTCTTTAAGCTTATCGCGATGTGTCGACAATATAGATTGAATATAGCTGCTACCGGTCTTTCCATGGCCGACATGCAAATAAAGCGATTTTTCCATCAAATACTCCAGGGAGATACCTAGATGGCATCTCTCAGTTAATCTCTGCAACCTAAATTTTAACCAGCTTGAGCGATCGGTTCGCTCTCGGCCTCCACGATCTTCGCCCGCCAGCAGGCAATGCCCGTTTCTTCCAGTTCCGGGCGGTCGATCTGATATTCGGCGACGGTGAAGCCGTCCCTGGTATAATGATCGACATCGTCGCCGGGGAAGGCGTTGCTCCAGCGCGCGGCGTAGCTGTAGCGGTTGTGGGTGATAAAGCGACCGCGGCCCTTGGTGCGGCCTTCATGATGGATGACGGTGGAACCCGCCACATATTCGAACACATTGGCCCCATGGCCGACTCGATAGCAAAGGTCGATATCTTCCTGGCCGTTGATGAAGACCGGATCGAAGCCGCCGACCGCCGCGAAATCCGTAGCGCGCATCGCGAAGCAGGCGCCGGTGATGGCCCGGAAGCGGCGATTATCCTTTACCAGCGGGGAATCGGCGGCTTCATCGACATAGATGGGATAGCCAAGCGCCGTCTTGCCGGAAAAAACCACGCCCATGCACTGGAGGCGCCCGTCGGGGTAGAGCAATTTGGGCTGCGTCCCCTTGACTTCCGGGTCGGCGAGCGGGGCGAGCAGCGGCTCCATCCACCCGGCCTGCACTTCGGTATCATTGTTGAGGAAGACGACCCGCGCGCCCTGCGACGCGGCAAAGCCGACATTATTGCCGAGCGAGAAGTTGAGATTGTCGAAATTATGGATGACGGTGACCCGCCCGTCCCGCTCCGCCCAACTGTCGAGCAGGCCCGACGTTTCCTCGTCGCTGCCATTATTGACCATGATGATCTCGACCTTCGCCCGGCCGCAATGGCGGACGAGCGCGTTGAGACATTTGTTGGTCAGCGAATATTGGTTGAAGACGCATACGATGATCGAGACGAGGTCGGGATCGCGCTGCGGCGCCTGGCCGCGAACGCTGTGCCAGTCGATCACCATCTGGTTGAGCGAGAGGAAGCGCTTTTCCGGGCCAGCGCGATAGCCGTTATGCGCGATCGGTTCGCCGACCGGCGCGGTGCGCCACGCGGGGGGCGTCGGCACGGGGCCGCCCTCGAACGCCTTGGCCGACAGCGCGCGCAGCGCCTTCATCCGGCCCGACCCGAAGGCGGATTTTACCCGGCGGGCATAGTCGGGATAGCGTTGGTGAACGATCTCCATCGCGCTCTTGATGAGGCCGTCCTTTTCGCCGCCGAAGCTGGCGGTGCGCTGGTGGAAGACATAGGCATGGGGGGTGATGAAATTCTTCCACCCGGCCTTGATCGTCCGCATGCAGAAATCATTTTCCTCGCCATAGCCGCGCGGGAACGTCTCTTCGTCGAACAGGCCGATATGGTCCATCAGGTCACGGCGGATATAGAGGCAGAAGCCATTGCCGGTCGGCACGTCGATCGGTTCGGAAACCTGGGTGAAGGCGATGATCCGCTTGGCCCAGTCGTCATGGCTCATATCGTCGGGCTTGGCATTGACGATATTGGCGACCGGGAAGGAGAAGCTGCCCGAATTGTCGCCCATGGCCGTGACCGTGCCCGCCTTGGGCGTGCCAAAGGCAATCTTGCGCATGCCTTCGATCCAGCCGTCATGGACGATCGTATCGCTGTTGAGCAGCAGGATATCGTCACCCTCGGCCCAGCGGATGCCGCGATTGATGGTGCGGGTGTAGCCCATATTCTGCGGGTTCACGAGCAGATGGAAGCCGGGATGGCGGGCGAAGCGATCCAGCAGGGGCTGCACCAGTTCGTTGCTGCTGCCGTCATTGATCATCAACACGCGGTCGCGGGTGAGATCGGTCTTGGCCAGCACAGAGGTGAGGCAGCGCTCGACCGCTTCGGGCGCGTTGTAGACCGGCACGATGATGGTGAGTCGGCGCGTCTCATCGTCGCGCAGCGGGATTTCCTCCGCCAGGATCGCGGACAGCGCGTGGCGCAGATTGTTGCGCAGCACCACTGGCGAGAATTGGCGGAGGATTTTTTCGCGCCCGGCTTCGCCCATGGTCGCGATCAGGCCGGGATCCTTGCATAGCGTGTTGACGCGCGCGACCACCGCCTCGACATCCTTGTAGCCGACCAGGAAGCCGGTCTGGCCATCGTCGATCAATTCGGGCACCGCGCCCCAGCGATAGCCGATCACCGGCCGCCGCGCAGCCTGCGCCTCGGCGACGGTACGACCGAAGGATTCGGCGAAGTGGGAAAGCGCCATCACGACATTGAGCTGCGCCATCGCTTCGGCCGGGCTGTCGGCATAGCCCGCAAATTCGAGATTGCCGGGCAGGCCGGCGGCCTTCAATTCCTCGACATAGGCATTTTCCGGGCCGATGACGCGGAAGCGGGCGTTAGGCACCAGTTCCTCCGCCCGGCGCGCGACCTCCACGAAATCGGCAATGCCCTTTTTGGGGATGTTGGAGCTGACGATGCCGAACACCACATTCTCGCCCACGACATTGGGCATGTCGAGCGAATCGACCTTGGCGACATTGGGGACGTGGAAGCTGCGCCGGCTGTGCGCGAACAGCTTTTGCGTCGCGGCGGAATTGGCGATGACATAATCGGTCTGTTGCAGGATGCGCTTGATGATCCCGGCCGCGTCCATCCCCATGCGGTCGCACAGATGCTCGTCATGGTCGATCAGTTCGCGGGCATGGATGGCGGTCAAGCGACCGGCGCGGCGCGCGGCGATCAGCGGATCGACCAGGACGATGGTGTTGCAATAGACGAGGCTGATATTGCGCCGTTCGATGATGTGGATGAAATCCTCGATCGAGGTTTCGTCGGGCCCGCGATTCTTCGTCCACTGGAAATAAGGGAAGGAATAGAGGCCGCAGCTTTTCTGCCGCAACAGCTCGATATAGTCGGGATTGCCTTCGCGCGGGACAGCCACATAGACGTTGAGCTTCATCTGCGCGAGCGCGTCGATGAAGCTGCGTTCACCGCCGAACATCTGCGGATTGACCTCATGCGCGCACAGCAGCACCGAAGGCGCGGTGTCGATCACATCGATCGCACCCTGACGCCAGGCGGCGGGGTCGGCCGCACGGCGGCGCGGGGCGATCTTGCGGCCTTCGCGCTGTCCGTTCTTGGCATAGTGGGCCAGCGGATTGGCACCTGCGTCGCGGACGTCGGGGTTGACCTCCAGATAGGCGGTCGTGCTGAAATGGGGCGACGGATCGCGCTTCAGCCGCGCGCCAAGCCAGAGATAATGTTCGACCGGGTCCATCTGCAAAATGCTGACATCCGGATAGGTACGCAGATACCATTCCTCATCGAACAGACCCGATTGCTTGATCCGCGCTACATCCTGCGCAGACACTGCGGCGGCCACATTGATCTGACTCACAAAATCCCCCGTACAATCCATATCGATTCAACGGCACCGAACCGCCCAGACCGGCACGCTCCCCCATTGCGACCTGTATGGCATCGCTCTTTCCATCACGGAAAGACATGCATTGTTATCGGGCGAGAAGGATAGACCGAAAGAAGCAGAAGATCAACGCAAGTGCGAAGTCATTTATCATGCAACGCATCATTAAGTAACAAAGGCGAGCGGCCTGACGCATAGCCACAGCATTGCAAATTTGTGATGAGGGCGCGACCATCTCGCTGCACTGCGCCAAATTTATGGAAAAAGTGGGGTGGACGGTCGATCACATTTATATATCAAGAGCGCGACACATCTCACCTCCGGTCATCAAGTGCTTTTGCTTGCGACACAATAATCAGAGTGGCTGTATGAACGATACCCTGCCCCAAATCGCGCCAAATTCCGAAGAGTCGGCTATACCGCCAAGCTTCATCGGCCATATTGACGAGATTAGAAATGGCGTCGTCATAGGGTGGGTGAAGGCGGAACATATGGATGATCCGTTGACCATCGACATTCTGATCGAGGGCCAGCGGGTCGTCACCGGCTTGTTGGCCGATGTGTTACGGCCGGACGTGATGGCAGCCGGCTTTGACCAGGCCTGTTGTGGATTTGCGGGCACGCTGCCTGACGCGCTGCCGGATGGCACGGTAATTCAGAACGGCACGGCAGTGCTGGTGGACATCGTTCTGGCATCCGATGGATCGTCCGCGCTGAGCGGGATGGTAACCATGCAATCCGCGCCTGAGGTGGTGGAATTCGAGCCTGAGCAATCCGCGCCTGCTTATGCCTGCAAGGCCCGGATTGAAAGCGTGTCGAAATCCGAACTGCGCGGCTGGGTGGTCAATACGCTCGATCCCGCCGAATGTTTTTCGGTCGATATCTTGATTGATGGCGTATTGTTCAAGGCAGTTCGTAACGAATATCGACGTAATGATCTCTTACGCGCCGGACTGTCGGACGGCATCGGGGGTATCCGTGCAACTCTTCCGCTCGCAGATCTGGGATCGGGCACCTATGCCGTTTCCCTGCGAATGCCAGACGGTCAGATAGAAACGCAGACAGTCACGATCGAAGGAGCGAGGCGGCGAAGCCCTCGCCATGGCCAGACCGCGCCCATCATGCCGCAGGATACGGCAATCATCGTTCCGGTCTATAATGCTTATGATGATGTGGAGAATTGCATCAATCGCCTCGCCGCCTTTACGCCGGGCGATGTCGAAATCCTGTTCATCGATGATGCGTCGCCCGACGGTCGGATAGCCGAACTGATGGAGCGCGCCCAAAGCTATCCGAACATGCGCGTTTTACGTAACGAAACCAATCTGGGCTTTACGCGCACGGTGAACCGGGGATTGACGGACGTCGGACAGAAACATGCTGTCTTGCTCAACAGCGACGCGCGCGTCACGCCCGGCTGGCTGGAGGGCATGTTGACGGCTGCCAGTTCGCGTCCCCGTGTCGCCACCGTCACTGCCATGTCGGATCGCGCGGGTGCCTTTTCCGCACCCATGATCGGCAACGACAATGAATTGCCGCCGGGCGTCGATGAAGTCACCTATGCGCGCGCATTCCGCCGCAGGAGCATGGGCCTCTACCCGATCGTGCCGACCGGCAACGGATTTTGCATGTTCGTTAATCGGGCGTGCATCAATGAAATCGGCGCGCTGGACGAAGCGGCCTTTCCGCGTGGCTATGGCGAGGAAAACGACTTCTGCATGCGGGCGGGTCGAGCCGGTTGGTCAAATCTGATCGACGATCGTACCTATGTTTTTCATGATCGATCCAAAAGCTTCGGCGAAGCCAAGACCGATCTGATGAAAGCGGGCCGCGCCGTCATTGACGCGCGATATCCGGAATATAAGACGGCTATTCGTGCCTATTCGACCGATCCTGACCTCGGCCTCGCGCGGATGCAAGCGCGGCTGGCCCAACGGGACTGTGCTATTCCACGCGAAACGCAGCCCCGTCTATTGTTCGTGGTCGCCACTCAAACCGGAGGAACCCCTCAGACCAACCTGGATCTGATGGGCGCTCTTGCTGACGGATTTGATTCCTGGCTGATGCGGTGCGACAGCAAGCATATTTTCCTGATGCGTCGCGAAGGCGATAATTTTGAGGAAGTTGCGCGGCACGAACTTCAAGAGAGATTGGAGCCGATCCGCCATACCTCCTCGGAATATGATGCGGTTGTTGCGGAGTGGCTTCGCTGCTATGATTTCGAACTGGTACATATCAGACATCTCGCCTGGCATAGCTTGAACCTGCCGCGCGTGGCCAAGGCACAAGGCTGCACGGTCGTTTTCTCATTTCACGATTTCTATGCTCTTTGTCCCTCGATCAAACTATTGCGTACCGACGGGACATTTTACGGCGGCGACCTTGAAAAACTCAACGGCCTGGCTCTTCCCGAATTGTGGCCGGTGGAAAACATGCCACCCGTTGACGCGCAATGGATCAGCTATTGGCGTGAGCGTTTCGAGCAAGCACTTGCGCCATGCGATGCCTTTGTGACGACATCAGAGAGCGCCCGTGATACAATTTTGACATATCTCCCCGGCATTTCGTCCGAGTGTTTTCATGTCATCCCGCATGGACGCAATTTCTCCGAACTGTGTTTCCTGCGGAAACGCCCCCGCCACGGCGAGCCTTTGCGTATCCTTGTTCCTGGGAACATCAGCATGGCCAAGGGACTGGGAATTATAAGGGATTTGTTGAATGAAGACAGGGCAGGCCTGATCGAATTTCACGTGCTCGGCAAGATCGACAGCACGCGAGGAATTAGCCACCCGCGCCTTATCGTCCATGGCACATATAAAAGGGACGAGTTTGCGAAGCGCGTGAAAGCGCTGAACATCCATCTCGGCGCGGTATTCTCGGTATGGGACGAGACGTACTGTCATACTCTAACCGAATTATGGTCTGTTGGCATTCCACCTTTGGTATTTGATTTTCCGACAGTGGCGACCCGCGTGCGCAAAAGCGGCGCTGGATGGGTGCTACCACACGAAAATATTCAAGACCTGTATACGCAGATACTGACCCTGGCCTTTGATCCAATCGAACAGGATCGCGTGGATGCCGCAATCGCCGCATGGCAGGATATGACGGGACCGGGCGAAACCACGCAGTTGATGGGAGGCCGCTATCTTAACGTATATCGCCAAGCCCGTGGGCTCAAACCCGCCCCAATCATAGCCGTAACGGCCCCTTCGGAGCGTCGGTTGCAACGGGAGAACGCCTCCACCGATGTTCGTGTGTGGGAACGCACCCGCAATGGCTTCGAGCGCGATGCCGTCTTCGTGCGGATGGCGCCCGACAGCCTGCTCGCCAATTTGCACGCCAAATCGATCGACGGGGCTATCATTCAGCGCAACGTCATTCCCGCAACTATGGTCGACCCGCTTATAGCTGCGTTCAAAACGGCGGGAGTGGGCTATGCGGTGGATCTCGACGATAATTTGTTAGATGTACCCGCAGACAAAGATCCCAACGGCAGCTATGAAGCTTACGCCCCCTATCTGCGTCGTTTATTGACCGAATCCAAGGGAATAACTGTATCGACGCCACAGTTGATGACCCATTTGGCCGATATTAATAAGCAGATTGATATATTACCCAACCGCATAAGTGAGCCACTTTGGCGAGGCTATAGCGAAGCGCGACAACCTGATACTATTATACGCGCGCTATATTTTGGTAGTGTGACGCATGGCGAAGATTTAGCAATGATCCATCCTGCGCTCGAACACATTGCTGCTCAATACCCGAATTTTCGCTTGGCTGTGGTAGGTGTTCATAATGACTCATTGCCGGAGTGGGCGGAACGGATAGCTGTGCCTGCTGGGGTCGAAAATTATGGCTACTTCGTGCCATGGCTACGGGAACAAGCGAAAGATTTCGATTTCGCGATAGCGCCGCTGATGGATACCCAATTTAATCAACATAAAAGCGGACTGAAGGTCATGGAAGCCACTGCGCTCGGCCTACCAGTCTTGGCGTCAAATGTCGTATCCTTCCAGAATATGGAGGCAGAGATCGAGAGTCTGACGCTGGTCGACAATGACGTTCATGCCTGGACCGCAGCACTGGAAGCTGCGCTTAAACAGGCAAAGTCTAACCTATCCAAGCGCGATGCGATCAAGAAAAGCGCCTTGCAGTCATTCGGCCTGCAAAAGACCCTCCCTCAATATGATGCTCTGATACTGAATATTTTGATGTGAGAGCGTTTGATTCACTTTCAGAAGAATGAAATTTGTAATAACCATTATAAACGATGACCGATAACCATATTTTCCAAGTAGAGGATGCGGCCAAATGTGGAGCGACGCTCCGCAGGCTCGATCGCGTACACACCTATCCGAGCATGATGCCGCAGTTCGCCAATGTCGAACAGCTTAAGGGTGTTTGGCAAAGTCGAACCGAAGCGGTCCTCAAGCGGGATGTAGCGCGGCTGCCGACCGCCTTTTTGGCCACCATGCGCAATGCCGTTGTCTTCCAGAATGGATTTGTGCGGTCTGAACAGGGTGTGGTTGTCCAGGAGACAATTGTCGATGGGCGCGACATTGCGCCGCCTGACGATAATGCCATCGTCCGCCGTGAAACTCGCCCCACGCTGCTCTTGCGGAAAGCGGGGGATAGCAATGTCGCACACTGGCTTGGGGAGTTATTGCCGCGGGTGAGAGAGTTCCGGGCCATGTTCCCCAACCAGTCGATGCTGTTTGCGGTGCCCGCCAATCCAGCCAATATGCGGGCGATGCGCCAGCGGACGCTGCAATGGATGGGTGTGGACGAAGCGGACATCCTCTGGCTGGGAGCGGAACCGACGCAATTCGACCTGCTTCATTTCATCACGGCCAATTCGATCCACAGCCACACCCATGATTTTACCGGGCTGCGCCATATATCCGCACAAATCCTGGCCCAGGTGCCGCATGGTAAGGTGCATCGCCGACTTTATATCAGCCGAGACGATGCGACGCGGCGCCGATTGTTGAACGAACCCGATATTCTGAGCCAGTTGACGAAGCGTGGCTTCAGCGCGGTCGCGACACAGGCGATGAGCATCGATGAACAGGTTGCCCTGTTTGCCGAGGCGGAAATGGTCGTGGGGACAACCGATGTCATGATGGCCAACATCTTGTGGGCCCCTGAACACTGCGAAGTCGTGACGCTCAGCCCCGATCATGGGCATGAATTTTTCTATTGGGACATGGCCGGCATAAGGGGCCAGACATTCTCTTTCATTTTCGGCGAGAGCGCAGATCCATCGCAATTGGGGAATGCCGATTTCACCGCTGATCCGGCGCTGCTATGCAAGGTAGTCGATGCTGGATTAGCGCGTATTGCGCGACGAAAATAGGAAGGGTTCTGCCGTTTTCGCCGCGCGATTGATGATCGTCAGGCAGCAGTCTGCGCGGATTAGGGCGTGGCCATAGCCGCCGAGCGGCTGGCCGCGCTCATTCTGTTCCTGACCGTCAGAAAGATGCCCGACGCAATGCCTCCGTCGCAGCGTTGGGGGAACGCCCTTCCCCAAGGCCGTAATTTATGAAGTGAAGCACCGGGTCCATGCCGGAATCGGCCACATCGGAATAATTTGCCAGATACCAATCGGCGTCAAACTCCGCATGGTCCTTCACGATGCGGCGCTGACGCTGCTCTGTCATTTTTGCGGTCAAAGCAGGAAAGGGCAATACGGCCTGGGCAAGCATCGTCTGAAGCGTCTTGGACATTTGCTGATACACGAGCAGGCTGGCGGCGCACGCACCCTCGACCTTTCGGTCCCTTTCACTTACTTCGGCTTGCTTGGCCAGCATTGTCGCCCGCAGCATTTCCTTTTGCCGACCGGCCTCCTCTTTCGCCTTCTCCAGGTCGGCCAGCACGGCCCGATGCGCGGCTTCGGCTTTCATTAACCGTATATTTCTATCCTGCAGAGTTTCCTGCGCGCGGTCAATTTCCTCACCATGCTTGGCCAACTCAATACGCAATTGCGCCTTCGCGGCCTGTTCTTCGGCAATGCGGCGTTGATGCTCGGCCAAACCCTCTTTCAACTGCGAAATCTGCAAATAGCGTTTATTCGTCTCATTTTGATTATCGTCGATGATCGTCGAGAGTTGCCGGATACGCGCATCCTTCTGCTCCACCACGGTCTGCTGTTCCGCAAATCCCTGGCGCGTCTCCTCCAATTCACGGCTGACACCAGCCAGATGCGCGCTGCGCTGTTCGAGCGTATCGCTCAGCGCTTCGACTTGCGCGCCGCGTTCGCTGGCGAGCCGTTCCATCTGTTCGAGCGCCTGACGATGCTTGTCCAACTCGCCCTGTACGGCCGCTAGCTTGGTCCGTCGCTGTTCCAGGGCCGTTTCCAGTTCGGCGACCTGCTTATCCCGGTCACTGACGGACTGCCGCATCTCGTCCAGCGCGCTGCGCTGTCGCACCTGTTCGTCTTGCGCCGCCGACAGGGCCGTTTCGCGGGCGCGGATCTGGTCTTCAAGCTCTCCGACCTTCGCATCACGATCGCCGACGGCGGCACGCATGGTTTCAAGCGCTTTGCGATCCTGTTCGAGGGCATTCTCTAGCGCCGCGAGATCCGTCGACTGACCGGCAACCGTCGTTTCCAGATCCAAAATGCGGGCCTGCCGCTCTTGCGCTGTTCGATTGATCGTTTCCAATGTCCGCGCATGCTCATCAAGCGCGTTCGATATCGCGGCTTCATGCGCGCGAATCTGACTTTCAAGCTCTCCCACCTTTGCATCACGATCGCCAATGGTAGTGCGCGCGTCCTCCAGCGCTTTGCGATCGCGTTCGAGAGCCGTCTTTACCGCTGCGAGATCCGTCGACTGACCGGCAACCGTCGTTTCCAGATCCAGAATGCGGGCCTGCCGGTCATGCGCTGTCCGGCTGATCGCTTCGAGCGCACGGGCATGGTCGTCCAATGCGAAGCGCGCCGCTGAAAGATCGCCCTCGCGCCGCGCCAATTCTTCACTGACAAGCGCAATTTCCCCAAACCGAGCCTGAAGCGCTGCCTCCGTCTCGGCGCGGTGCCGCTCCAGTTCAGCGGCCTTCCGGCCCGCTTCAGCGAGCTGATTTTCAAGCGCCGCCTGTCGATCGGCCCAATCGGCACGGTCTTCATGCGCCTGCTTGCTGGCAGCCAATAGCGCTTCGGCGGCCTGCTCTGTTTCAAGCTGACGCTGGCGCAGGGCACTTTCGGTTTGCGCCAGCCGGTTCTGCAAATCCGCAATTTCAGCTTCATTGGCGGCGCGCAGCGTTTTGAGCTGTTCGTCCAACTGCCGCGAACGATCTTCCCATTCGCGGGCGATCTGCTCGGTCTGGTTAACCTTCATCTGGCTGTCGGCGACGGCCTGTTCCGTCTCCGACAGCGCTTGGGTCAAGCTGGCCAAGTCCTGATCGCGGCTTGCGATCGCCTCGTCCTTTGCCGCCATCGCCCGATGCAGCGAGTCAACCATCTGGTTGCGTTCCGCGAGAGCCGCCCGCGCCGCATCCCGTTCCTGCCGCGCTGTCTGATAGCCTTGTTCCAAGGCCGCCTGGGCCTGCTCCAGGGCCTGAGCGCGCTGGGTCTCCCTCCCCAAATTCGCTTCAAGCGCGCTGTTCGCTGCGCTCAGCGCATCGCGCTGCTGCCGGGCTTCTGCCATAGCCTGGTCAAGGGCGAGCGCCTGCGCTTCCAGCGCCGCAACCTCCTGCAACGCCTCGGCCTTCTCGGTCGCGAGCAGTGCGCGCTCTTCGCGAAGCGAATCGCGCTCCTGCTGAGCGGCGAGATACTGCCCTTCCAAGACGCGCGTTTCTTCCTGGCCTTGTTCAGCCTGCTGATGCGCGGCAGCAAGTTGGGCTTCGAGCTCGGCCTGGGCGGAAAACAATTCCGCCTGCTTCTCTTGCGCCTGTGCAACGGCAGCTTCGAGCGCCAGCTTGTCAGCCGCGAGTGCCGCATTCTGCTCGGCGGCGGCTGCCTGCTCCGCTTCCAGTCGGGCGCGCGCTTCTCTTAGGGCATCCCGCTCCTTCTGCGTGGCAAGATGGCGTTCCTCCAAGGCGATTTTCGCCCGCTGAATCGAATCGGCCTGTTGCCGGGCTGCGGCAAGTTGCGCTTCAAGTTCGCTCTGGCCGGTGACCAGTTCATTTTGCTTCTCTTGCGCCTGTGCAACAGCTTGCTCCAACGCCAGCTTGTCAGCCGCGAGCGCCGCATTCTGCTCGGCGGCGGCTGCCTGCTCCGCTTCCAGTCGGGCGCGCGCTTCTCTTAGGGCATCCCGCTCCTTCTGCGTGGCAAGATGGCGTTCCTCCAAAGCGGATTTGGCGCGCTCAATCGCCCCTGCCCGTTCCAGTGCGGTTGCCGCCTGAGCTTCAACTTCGGCATGAAGCGCTTTCAGCGCATCCCGGTCCTCGCTGGTTTCGGCCAGCATGGCCGCCAACGCTTGCTTCTCTGCGGCAAGCGCAGCCTGTTGCTTGGCGGCCTCCGCCTGATCGGCTTCGAGCCGAACGCGCACCTCCCTTAAGGCATCGCGCTCCTTCTGCGTGGCAAGATGACGTTCCTCCAAAGCGGTCTTGGCCCGCTGGATCGAATCCGCCCGTTCCAGTGCGGCCGCCGCCTTGGCTTCGATGTCTGCGCCCTGCGCCTTGAGCGCATCGCGGTCCGCGCTGATTTGGGCCAGCGTCGCTTCCAGCGCCTGTTTTTCGGCAGCAAGTGCATTCTGCTGAGCGACCGCCTCCGCCTGTTCGGATTCCAGTCGGGCGCGATCTTCCCTTAGGCCATTGCGCTCCTTTTGCGTAGCGAGATGGCGCTCCTCCAAGGCGATTTTGGCTTGCTGAATAGCATGGGCTTTTTGCTCGGCAGCCTTCGCCTTCGCCTCAATCTCGGCATGGCTGGCCTTTAGCGTGTCAAAATCCTGACTGGTTTGGGCCAGCGTGGCTGCCAACGCCTGTTTTTCGGCCAGCAGCGCATCGCGTTCGCCCTGAGTTGCCCGTTCGCGCTGTTCCAGTTCGGCCTTCGCCCGCTGCAAGGCATCCAGTTCGGCCTTCGAAGACTCGGCCTGCTTCTCAATTTCGATCTGACGCGATTTGATTTCATCGCGTTCCTGTTGAATCTCAGCGACCCGCGCAAAACGCTCGTCATTGTCTTTCGCTATGGAAGCAAAAGCATGTCCGGCAACATTAAATTCACTCCGAACCGAGTCCAATATTGCCCGACCCGCTTCATTTTCTCCATTAGCAGCAAAATCGCTAAAAACAGTGAAGCAAGTTTCAGCCCACTTCCCACCATAGCTCAGCGCTCGAAGCGATTTTGCGCTATCTTTATGATGGCGCATATTATCATTCAAGAAATTCGCCAATTCACGTCGTGCTTTATCAGAATTACGCGGCCAATATAGTCCAAGCGCTTCTTCCGAACGATTGATAAAGCCGCTGGTATCCTCCAGCAATTCGTCATAGCTGGTGAAAAAGCGGCGCATGCCGCGCGTGGCGCGTTCCCCGTCGAGCATGTAACGCAGCCACATGAAGACGCCGCGCGACATCAGAAATTTGTTACGCCGTTCCAGCGAGCGAGCAACCTCTACGGGGTTGCGCAATGTATGAATCGCGACCGGCTCGATATCCAATTGCTCAAAAATCGTACGCCAAAAAGGCATCAAGACGCATAGACGCGGGTCCTTGAACACAAAAAGTGGCGACTCGCCGAATTCACTTTGCATCAGATCAATGGCGCGATCGCGGAATCGCTGCATGGCAGAGGAGCGGAACCAATCCGGATTAAATTCCTGCCATTCGCACCATTCCGAGCCTCCCGAAACGAGCATTTCTTCATTCAAGTCTTTTATCGGCTTCGATTCCCAATAGCCGGGCGAATTCCATTGGTCGGCCCCTATTAATTTGGGCGGCATATCACACCCAAGCAGGTTCAGGGTGCGGGAGAGGGCGCTAGTGCCGGAACGATGCATGGCCACTACCAGCACGGCGGTCCGCTTCGTACCCATGCTCATAGGTTGGGCCTGCTGTTGCGGCGCAGCGACAGAGCGTCCCCGTGACGGTTGCTTGTTCGTCGCGTTTGCATCCTTAGTCGAAACTGTATCGTTCACCTAAAGCCTACCCCTATTTGCCTTGGTCGCCACATCTCTGACCGCCAGACCCTTCCTGTCAATGACAAACCCCCGCTCTTCGCTAGATCAGATGCCCTACGCAAAGGGCGTGACGATTTGCTGACGGCACCAGCCGGCCGATGCGCGGCAAAATGCATCCAATCAATATCCAGCATCTCTTGCCCCATGTGGCATCGCAACATCATCTTGCAATCGTCTCAAGCGCAATTTAGACCCGCGAACGCCTTTCATGGGGAGTGAGACGTGCGTAAGGGAATAATATTGGCGGGTGGTTCCGGCACAAGACTATATCCATTGACCAAGGGCGTCTCCAAGCAATTGATGCCGGTTTATGACAAGCCGATGATATATTATCCGCTCTCGACATTGATGTTGTCGGGGATTCGCGACATCATGATCATCACGACACCCCATGATGCACCGTCTTTCCAGGCCTTGCTTGGCGATGGCAAGGAATTGGGCATCAACCTGACCTATGCCGTGCAGCCAGAGCCCAAGGGGTTGGCGCAGGCCTATCATATCGGTGCCGATTTTGTTGGCAGCGATCCTTCCACGCTCGTTCTGGGCGATAATATATTCTATGGTCACGGCCTAATCGACCTGCTGAATCGCGCGAGCGAGCGTGAGAGCGGGGCCACGGTCTTTGGCTATTATGTCAGTGATCCCAAGGCCTATGGCGTCGTCTCTTTCGACGCGAATGGCCGGGCCGAGACGATCGAGGAAAAACCCGAAGATCCAAAGTCAAACTACGCCGTCACGGGCCTGTATTTCTATGATGGCCGGGCGGTCGACATGGCGCGCGACCTGGCTCCTTCGCCACGCGGCGAGCTGGAGATTACCGATCTCAATCGCCTGTATCTCGAAGAAGGTTCGTTGTCGGTCGAAATCATGGGTCGCGGCTATGCCTGGCTCGATACCGGAACGCATGGGTCACTGCTCGATGCCGCGCTCTATGTGCGTGTGACCGAAGACCGGCAGGGATTGAAGATTTGCTGCCCCGAAGAAATCGCCTGGCGGCAGGGCTTCATTGATGACGCCCAGTTGGAAGCGGTGGCATCGCCGCTGCGCAAGAGCGGCTATGGCAATTATCTGATGGACCTTCTCAAGGGCAAGGGTGCGATCGCATGAACATCGTGGAAACCGCCATTCCCGGCCCGCTGATCATCGAGCCGCGCGTGTTCGGCGACGATCGCGGCTTCTTTTATGAAAGCTGGAACGCGGACGCTTTCAAGGCCGCGGGGCTGGACCTGGACTTTGTGCAGGACAATCACAGCAAGTCGGCGCGCGGCGTACTGCGCGGGCTGCATTTCCAGAACCCCAATCCGCAGGGCAAACTGGTCCGCGTAGTCGCCGGGCGGGTCTGGGACGTGGCGGTGGATATCCGCAAGTCCAGCCCGCATTTCGGCAAATGGGTGGGGCTGGAACTGTCCGCCGCGAACAAGAAGATGTTCTGGGTGCCGCCCGGCTTTGCCCATGGCTTCATCAGCCTGGAGGATGGCACCGAATTTCTCTACAAATGCACGGCCACCTATGATCCGTCGGCCGAACATTCGCTGATGTGGAACGACCCGGCGGTGGGCATCGAATGGCCGCTGGAAGGGATCGAGCCGATCCTGTCGGGCAAGGATGCGCAGGGTCAGGCGCTGGGCGAGATCGAGGCTTTCGCATGAAGGCGGTGATCGTTGGGGCCAAGGGCCAGTTGGGACGCGGTTTGCAGGCGACGGCACCGGCCGGAGCCGTGCTAAGCTGCGTCGATGTCGATGAACTCGACATCACCCAGGCTGACGCGGTGCAGGCCTATCTGGCGCAGGAAAAGCCGGACCTGTTGCTCAACGCCGCTGCCTATACGGCGGTCGATAAGGCGGAGCAGGAAGAGGATCTGGCACTGGCGATCAACGGCACGGCGGTCGGCACGCTGGCCGATGCCGCACGCGCCGTTGGCGCACGGTTCGTCCATGTCTCCACCGATTTCGTGTTCGATGGACTGGCGGGCGTGCCCTATGCGCCCGATGCGCCAACCGCCCCGTTGAGCGCCTATGGCCGCACCAAGCTGGTCGGCGAGCAACTGGCCGGTCCCGATGCGCTGATCGTGCGGACGGCGTGGGTTTATGCGCCGACGGGCGGCAATTTCGTGCGTACCATGTTGCGCTTGATGGCCGAGCGCCCGGAAGTGCGCGTAGTGGCCGACCAGATCGGGACACCGACCTATGCGCCGGGCCTTGCCGCAGCGCTGTGGACGATGGCGGGCGCAGGCGTCACCGGCCTGCACCATTATACCGATGCCGGGGCCGCGAGTTGGTACGACTTTGCCGTGGCGATCCAAGAGGAAGCGCTAGCGATCGGCCTGTTGACGCAAAAGGCGACGATCATTCCGATCCCAACCAGCGCTTATCCGACGCCCGCCACGCGGCCGCATTATTCGGTGCTGGACAAGGCATCGACCTTCGAGGCGCTGGGTGGCCCGACGCCGCATTGGCGCGACAATTTGCGAGTCATGATGGCGCAGATCAAAGAACAGGGTTGAAGGCAAAAGCCCCGGTCAGACTGACAGTCAGGCAGGGGCTTTTTTTTGCTCCAGACCAAGGGCGTGCAGCAGGATGGCGACGCTATCGTCCCACTCCTCGCCGACAGGAATCGGCGGGTCAGCTTCCTGCAATGTGGCGAGGATGCTGCCTGCAAGTGCCGCCGGGCTATCGTCATCGAAGTAGAAAAGCCCCGGTCGCGCCAGTTCGCGGAAGACCGGCAGGTCGCGCGCCAAAACCTTGCGCCTCTGCCGCAACGCCTCGACGATCGGCAGGCCGAAGCCTTCACCGCGTGAGGGCATGACGACGAGGGCGGCGCGGGCATAGAGCGCCGCGAGCAGTTCGTCCGAGGCTTGACTAAGCCATGTCAATCGATGGTCGCTTTGTGCCTCCAGCGCAGCCAGACGCGCCTGCATGGCTTGCATGCGCCAGCCTGGCCGCCCGACGATCAGGACATGGGGTGCTTCGGCGGGTTGCGTTTGCCAAAGATAGTCCATGGCATCGAGCACGCAATCATGGCCTTTGCGCGGTTCGATCGTGCCGACCATCAATATGGTGCGCGCCTGTTCGGCGCGGGCTATTGCCGCCCGCCCCTTCTCCCCGATGCCGCGGCTGGGGTTGGTCGCATCCACCGCGCCACTGAGCGGCATGACGGTCACGGTGATGGCATCGCGCCGCGCGATCTTGCTGGCCGCCAGCCAGGCGTGAAAGTCAGAGGCAACCTGTTGCGAAATACAGATGGCCCGATCAGCCATGCGGCCCACCACGTCGATCCATTTCCTGAAATTACGCCCTGTGCTGCGCGGAAACCAGTGCGGATGCTGCAGCGGCAGCAGGTCGTAGATCACGATATTGATGGAAGCTCCAGCGCGACGCCAGCGCCCCAACTGCCGCTGGTGCCGCGACAAACGATGGGCGGCGAGATCAAGGCCCAGAAAGATATCGCCCGGCCCAGCGTGCATGAGCGGCGCATCGGCAGACGGCAACGACAGGACGCCACTGGCCGCATCCACCGTGGCCAATGCATAGCCCCGTCTTGCCGTAGCAGCGACCGGCAGGACAAGGATGCCGTCCAGTTGCATACGGGCAAGATGGAGCCAGATGGCACGTACTACCCGTTGAATGCCGGTTCCGGCATCATGTTGGGCGATGGTGGACATATCGACCAGGAGACGGCATGGGGCGGCTGGAAGCGGGTCCGTCCGCCGGGCTGCCGAAGGAATTATCCGATCGAGCAGTCCTGCAATCCAGTTCATTCCCGCTCATGCGCCTTATAAAAGGCGTAAGCTTCATCCATATCCGCAAAATTGGTCAGCGTATTTTGCGCCAACACACCGGCGCGATCACAATGTTCGCGAATATAGCCATCATTATGCGACACGATAATCATCGACCGATCACGCCGCTTGACGAACAGTTCATCATGACATTTCTGCTGAAACCGCGCGTCGCCGACCGCAACGATCTCATCGATGAGGAAACAGTCAAAATCCACAGCCAGCGATACACCGAAGCCAAGGCGAGCGCGCATGCCAGCGGAATAGCTTCTAATCGGCTCGTTCATATAGGCACCCAGTTCGGCAAACTCATCGACCAAGGCGATTATATCCGGGATATCCTTATTGTAGACCCGGCAGATGAAACGCACATTGTCAGCGCCGGTGAGCGACTGTTGAAAAGCGCCCGAAAATGCCAGCGGCCAACTGATCGACATGTCGCTGACGATCCGGCCTTCATTTGTCTGCTCGATGCCGCTGATGACGCGGATCAGCGTCGATTTCCCTGCACCGTTCCGACCCAATATCCCGATCTTTTCGCCCCGCCCTATGGTCAGATCGACGTTCCGGAAAACCCATCGCGGGCCACGGCGGGTTTCATAAGCCTTCCCGACATTTTGTAGCTGAATCATGCGGGTACCAAATTACGGCTTGCACGCCGTATCTCCGCCAAAGCGAATAATGACAGGCCAAGATTGCATAGGGCCATATAGCCCAAATCATAATAGGGCGTGAAATAGGACCCGAAGAAGCCGTCGCGGACGCATTCAACGCCATGCACCATCGGCAGATATAAAATCCACTGCCGGAATTCGGCAGGCAGCGACTCTACGAGAAATGCCGCGCCTGATAGAGGGAACAGAAGATAGGCCATCGGGTGCCAGAATTTATCGATCAATTCGCTTCGATTCGACAAGGCTCCCAGGAACATACCCAAAGATGAGCCAAACCACACCAGCATCACCCATCCGAGCACGACCTTGAGTGGATCTTCCGGCAGCTTAATCCAGCCGACAGCCGCGAAGAACAACGTCAAAATGAGAAAGGAAATGCCCACGCCAACGGCTTCAAGCAAAAGGCGCGCGGAGAATATATCAATAACCTTGACGTTGCGATGATACATTAACGACAAATTAGGTTCAATCGAACCAACAAGGCGTGACGGCATGTTGCGCCATACCAGCACGCTTGAATAGCCCGTCAGAGCGAAGGCAGAAATCGGCAGATCGGACCCGTGGACCGCTTTGGTTGCAGTCCACAGCAGCGTGACACCGATGGTGAAGATCATTGGCTCCACGAACAGCCAGAGAAAGCCGATATTATGCCTGCCATAGCGGGTAATAACCTCCCGCATCAACAATGCACCAATCACTCGCCGCTGAATCGCCCAGGATTGCAGCAGACTGGCCGGCGGTGGCTCGTGCATCTGCGCCATTAGTCGCGATGTTCCTTGACGCCGCTGACCAGCATCGACAGCACGGCCCAAATTACCAAGCCGACGACGAAGGTGCTCAATATGCCCCGCAGTCGTTGCGGCTCGGCGGGATAATCGGGCTTGCTGGGTTCTACGATCCGTTCGACATAGGCCCGTTTCCGACGCGCTTCGTTGCGCGCTTCCTGAAGCGAACTGATAGCCGCGCCAAGTTGCCGGTCGGCCAACTGGCTTTCGAGTTGCAGACGCTGGAATTGCGCCGCCGTCGCCGCCAGGGATTTCTGGTTGCCCGCGACCAGACCCGTCTGCTTGTCGATCTCGCGATTGAGCGACTGAACGCGGTTCTGCAATACAGGTATTTGCGGGTTTTGCGGCGTGAAGGCCCGTAACTGAATCAACTGGGTCTGCGTCGCAATCATCTCATCCTGCAGTTTCGAGATCATCTGCAACTGGACGGTCGCCTGTTTTTCAGGATCCACGACGCCTTCGCGATTGCGATAATCGGATAAGGCCAGAGCCGCCGTGCGCGCTGCCGCCTTCGCCTCATTCAATTCATCGGTGGCATAGTTAATGAGGTCAGAGCGGGCACGGCCGTTCAATTTATTCACCAGCGCTTCGGCCTGAACCAGCAGGCGGCGATTGATCTCGTGCGCATCCTGCGGGGTAAAGGCCCGCACCCGCAAGGCAGTGATCGACGAGGTGACGTCATGGGCCACCTCCACCTTCCCGCTATAATATTTGTACAGCTTTTCCTTTACGCCGCCCCGGTTGAAGGGGTTGAAACGATTGAGGATGGATACATTATCGTTGCCATAGGCGTTGGAAACCAGATTGTCCCGGTTCAGTGCCGCAAGGGCATCGCGCGAAATGATATAATCCTTCGTCGCATAGCCCTCATTGGCGTCGTTCGACATCCCGCCTGCTCTAAACAAAGCACCAAGACCGCTCGTGTTGCTCTTTTCAGGACTACGAACGACAAACCGCGACTCCGACATATAAACGTCGGAACTCATCGTGAAATACACGATGGAGATCATGGTCGGGACAAGTACCGTCACGACAAAGAGAGTCGGCAATTTGCCGATACGTTCAGGAATTTTGATCATCAGTACCCGGCATACCCTTTGTTCGCTCTCGTGTTAGGAGGTGCGTTTCTCAAAGTCCAGTGGATTGAAACCAGCATGCGACAGCCTGTGATCACTGGAAAACAGGGGCGCACGCTCTCTTTATAATATCAAAATCGCGTGCTAGGGCGCAGCCTTACCTTACAGCGGGGATCGTCCAAGGCTATGAAAATCACGATGATCGGCACGGGTTATGTGGGCCTTGTGTCAGGGGCCTGTTTTGCGGATTTCGGCCATGATGTGGTCTGCGTGGACAAGGATGCGGGCAAGATCGCGGCGATCGAAGCGGGACGGATGCCGATTTTCGAGCCGGGCCTCGACCAGCTCGTGGGCAATAATGCCGAGGCGGG